>RFIQ01000151.1 GCA_003695565.1 Planctomycetota bacterium
ACCCCATGGCGATCATGGCACCGTTAACATCGCGTTCTTGAAGGGGCAGCAAACGGTTGGCAACATCGACAATTCGTCCAAACCAATGAACGCCAGGGCCCAGCCGGAAGACCCGAGGCCTTTTGCCGGCAACACGAAGGATGTGTTTCCACAAGTCTTGGTAGCTGATGTTTTCTCCAGCCAGGATGTAGCTTTCGCCCGGCTCTCCCATATCGATTGCGTTCGCGATGCCAGCGGCGACGTCGCGAGCGTCACAGACGCTACACCCGCCACGAGGTGCTGCGACCACAGGTAGACGCGACACCTCCAGCAACATCCGCCCACTGGAGGGCTTCCAATCATAGGGACCCAGCATGAACCCGGGATGGACAATAACGGCATCTAGATCCCCTGCAGCCACTAGTTCGCGAACCACTTGCTCTGCCTCGCGTTTGGTGACTACGTAGGCGCATGGTACCTTTTGCACACCGTCGCACCCCTGTTCGTCCACAGGATGCGCCGCGCTGCGAGCCGCTGGGAGAGTGTCGACGGTCGATACGTGAACCAAGCGTATGCCGAGTTGGACGCAGGCGCTGGCCAGTCGCCGCGTCCCGTCGACGTTGACCGCTCGGGATTGTTCCATCCGATGCCATCCAATGTGAATCATGGCTGCGCAGTGGATTGCAGCACGACAACCCTCCATGGCCCGAGCCAGTGAGTCCGTATCGCCGAGATCACCCGCAACGATTTCAACGTCTAATCCCTCGAAGCACTCCCGCGAGGTGGTCGGCCGGCAAAGCACTCGTACCTGTTCGCCACGTTGACACAGCTCGCGGACCACACAGTTTCCCAGGAACCCGGTACCTCCCGTAACGAAAATCACTGCGATTTCTCCGTTGAAATTAGTGTTCCACTCGATGAGCGAAGCGGATCTGACTGCAGCGTGCAGTGAGGAGACTCGACACATTTTGTCTCCGATTTACTCGGTGCTGGCAAGGCCCTGCAGCGGGTTGCCCGTCATTGGGGTGGTTTCTGCCAATCGAGCTCTTCCAAGCGCTCGACCAGCTTTTTCCAACGGTCAATGAGGCGACCGAGAGGGGTATCGAATTGGAGCCCCTGGAACAACAGCCATTCGGCCCATTGGACTGCGGACAACAGACAGCTAGCCTGGTCGAGAACAGCCAATCGCCGTTGGTCCACCACGACTCCGCTGGCCTGTTCGTATGCGGCAATCGCCGCTAGCCAGTCACGCCGGTCGGGGCGACAGGAGGCCAACAGTCGGACCAGGTCGACGACTGGTTCATCGATGGCAAGTGCGCCAAAATCGATGATCCCGGAAACTTGATCCCCCGCAAAC
Organism: Planctomycetota bacterium; assembly: GCA_003695565.1. Lineage (GTDB taxonomy): Bacteria > Planctomycetota > Planctomycetia > Pirellulales > Pirellulaceae > Aureliella. The sequence goes on from RFIQ01000151.1 coordinate 1,337, forward strand.
AAGACGTGCTCAACATGCACGTCGCGGAGCACCGGGTGGACTGGCACGGGGACTGCCAACAAGGCCGCCAAACTCTGCCTGACGGCTGTTCCGTGAGCTTCGAAAGCGCGGATAGTGCGACGCGCCATGAACTCAAGTTCGGAGGCCCGGTTGGCGAAGAGCCCTGTATGCACGCTATCCAGCCATCGCCGGGTAAGATTTGTATTTAACAACCGATTTACGATTTGCAATCTCCGTACCACCCCCGGGCTGCTTGCCGTACCGCTGCGCCAGTGTCTCCATATCCGATGCAGATTGCCCAGGCACGATGTGGCCGCGGCCAATCTTGAAGAGGTTGGTTGCGCAGAAAAGTCGGCCGTGCCCAACTTCCATTCAGTCAGTTCCCACAACCTATTGTCCGCTTCGACCCAGCCCGAGATTGCCTGGGGGTGGATGTATCGTGGGACGGTCTCGATCCCGGCCTGGCGAGCAACATTGATTGCTTCGAAGATGAAGTCCAAATGTTTGCGGCTTACCGTCGCTGGCCAACCCCTGAGACAGAGCGGTCCGCTTGGACTGTGGCACCGCACGACGCGGGACTGTGACAATCCCGACTTGCATTCCTCCTCAGGAGTTGCGTTTGCCGGACGCAGAATCTCTTGCCATACAAGATTGGGGATTGGTTCCAGCATGTCGACGTTTCGGTGGGCACGGTCCGCTAATTGTGAGGTGACAATCGTGGGCGTTTCTGGCTGGGTACGATGCTGATCGGTCGGAGCCCTGCTCGGGGACGGCCGAGTGTTGGCCGCGCATGTCGCCTTGCCTGAGTATAGAATAGCAACAACGAACCTGTACGCCGGGCGACCAAGATCGCCTCTGCCTGACAATTTGCGCCGCAATGTTAACATCTTCTCACGTCGGAGTTGCTTCATGCACGAATCTGCTGCGTTGCCGAGAATGCCCCTCACTCTCCGCTCATCGATGGTCTGTGCCGCCGCACTGTTGGTGAACTTGATGGCCGGTGAAGCTATGTGGGCGGCTGGAAGCCCGCGGAACATTTTATTGATCTGCGTCGACGACTTGCGTCCCGAATTGGGGTGTTATGGAGTCGACTATATCCAATCCCCCAATATCGACCGATTGGCTTCGCAAAGCCGCGTGTTCGACCACCATTATGTCCAAGCGCCTACTTGTGGAGCTTCCCGATTCGCGTTGCTGACAGGAACGTATGGGGGAGCGGACAACGGTGCCCTATTTCAGCGCGCCGCCCAACTGCGACAGGGCAAGGTTGTGCCGCCCAGCCTGCCGTCCTGGTTCCGCTTTCACGGGTACACCACAGTCGCAGTCGGCAAAGTCTCGCACCATCCTGGCGGCATGGGAGGTCCAGATTGGAATGATCCCAGCCAACTCGAAATGCCGGATTCATGGGACCGTAACCTGCTTCCGGCCGGCCCCTGGCAGCATCCGCGAGGTTGGATGCATGGATTGGCCAACGGCGAAATTCGTGGCGATGCCAAGCAGATGGATGTGTTTCAGGCGGTCGAGGGTCCCGACGAAATCTATCCCGATGGCGTGATGA
>RFIQ01000152.1 GCA_003695565.1 Planctomycetota bacterium
ATTGCCTGATTTGCCGCATTTCGCACCGCGGGCCCGCCGCGTGATCTACCTGTTGCAAAATGGCGCTCCCTCCCACGTGGACTTGTTTGACTACAAACCGATGTTGGGCCGAATGCACGGCCAGCAAATCCCCGATTCCATCGTCGGCGGCAAACGATTCAGCACGATGACTGGTGGTCAGGTAGAACGCCCCTGTTTGAAAGAGATCACGCGTTTCTCTCGACATGGCGAGAGCGGGGCCACGATCTGTGATTTCCTGCCGCATACCGCTGGTATCGCCGACAAATTGTGCTTTATCAAATCCATGCATACGACGCAGGTCAACCATGCACCGGCGATCACCTATTTCCTGACCGGCGATGAACGGCCGGGACGGCCCAGCATGGGAGCCTGGCTGAGTTACGGGCTGGGCAGCGAAAACGAGGACTTGCCGACCTTCGTGGCCATGACCTCGCGGGACAAAGAGGCCTCGTGCGGGCAGATCTTCTATGACTACTACTGGGGCAGCGGTTTTCTGCCCACGGTACATCAAGGCGTGAAGTTCCGTGGCAGCGGCGACCCGGTGCTGTACTTGTCCGACCCGCCCGGATTGCAACGATCCCACCGCGGAAAACAATTGGAGGATCTCTCGGCGCTCAATCAAATGCACCTCGATGCTGTGGGCGACCCGGAGATCACTACGCGGATCTCCCAGTACGAGATGGCCTATCGCATGCAGGCCTCGGTGCCCGAATTGACGGATCTGTCGACCGAAACCCAGGCCACACTGGACATGTATGGTCCAGATGTGACGACCAAGGGAACCTATGCGTACAACTGTCTGATCGCTCGCCGCCTGGCCGAGCGCGGTGCCCGTTTCATCCAGTTGATGCATGCCGGTTGGGACCAGCACAGGAATTTGAACACCCAACTCAAGATCCAGTGTCGCGACACCGATGCACCGTCGGCTGCGCTGGTCAAGGATCTGGAGCAGCGAGGGTTACTGGACGATACGCTGGTGATTTGGGGAGGCGAATTCGGTCGCACACCGTTCCTGCAAGGAAAAATCTCGGAAACCAAGACGTGGGGGCGCGACCATCACCCCTACGTATTCACAATCTGGATGTGCGGTGGCGGAATCAAGCCAGGTTTGACCTACGGCTCCTCCGATGACTTCGGTTTCAACGTGGCGGAAAATGGCGTCACCGTGCACGATTTTCAGGCCACGATTCTGCACTTGCTGGGTATCGATCACGAGCGTTTGACCTATCGATACCAAGGACGTCGATTCCGCTTGACCGATGTCGGCGGACAAGTCATCCAATCCATTCTGGCATGAATCCGCTCGCCGCGGCCCAATCCCCGACCACGAGCACGGTTGCCAGGCCGGAAGTGCAGCGTCCGCCCGACACCGTCTTCCTCTGCGCAGCAGCGGTCGCGTTCCGGAAATCGGCTCCGCGTACTACGCGTCGGGTTTCCGTACGCCGACGCTCAACAACAAATTGGCCCACAAAGCCTGGTCTGCCGTCTGGATGGTCAGGATGTGATCGTCGGATTGCACTGATTGGTAAAAGTCCCACTTGACGATCGGCTCGAGCTCCCGATTGATTCCATGGCGGGCCATGATCTGCCGATACTCTTGCCAGGCAGGAGGGTCTCCCTGCAACGCATACTCGTCGCTGGGATCGATACCCATCGTGTTGAACACGTCGATCGGTACGGTGCTCAGAATGGCATCCAGGACCTGGGCTACGGTAGGAATCCCCGGCATCAACTGCAGGGAAACGAGTTCAGCCCGCGGGCCGATCTTGGTTGCCGCCGGGTAATTGCCATCCGCAATCAAGATCTTCGAGTGATGGCCAGCAGTTGCACAAACCCGCAGGATGTCAGGGTGGATAAGGGTGGTCTTCAGCATCGGTGCATCCAATTGAAAGGCAGCCGTGGCGCGGTGATTCTCGTGGATTCACTGCCGCGCCGACCGGCCCGGAAGAATGAGAACGCTGCCCTTAGCGCTGGTGAACGGACCAACGGTGGTGGCTCGCTCTTCGCTGTACCAGTCGGTTCGGCGGCAGGCGTCGGTCGACCGCGCGTGTCCGCGAATATGGTACCGCATGGTGATCGGACTCGACAGTGCCCTGTGGCCTACCGGCTCCAAGGAATCCGAGCGATGGTCCCGCTGCGGATACCGTTGGGCGAACGGGAGGATTTTGCCTGCGATCGGCCGCCCCCCTCCGGCCAGGTTGGTATATTGGAAAGGCTCCGCACGCCGCGCCCCGGGGTTTGAACGCACCAGCCGATACAGGTACTCGGGGAGAGCTGCATCAGCGGAAACTGGACCGCCAATTGTGCTCGCATGGGAGATTGCATCTATGAGGACGTTGTCGCCGTCGATTGCGTGTTGTCTGTTCGCCATTTTGATGGTTCCGGCGATGGCTCTCGCGGAGCCACCCACCAGACGGCCGAACGTCCTGGTCGTCCTGTGCGACGATATTCGCTGGAATGCCTTGGGGTGCATGGGGCATCCCTATCTCCGCACGCCCCACATCGATTCGCTGGCCGAATCGGGAATGTTGTTCGAGAACAGTTTTTGCACAACCAGTTTGTGTTCGCCCAGCCGGGCGTCCATCCTCAGCGGCTTGTACGCGCATGCCCACGGGGTGACCAATAATTTCACCGAGTATCCGGACGACATGGCAACGTTTCCACGGCGGTTGCAATCGGCCGGGTACGAGACGGCGTACATCGGCAAGTATCACATGGGGGAAGACAACGACCAACCGCGTCCCGGATTCGATTACTTCGTTACGCATAAGGGCCAAGGCAAGTACTTCGATACGGAATTCAACTTCAATGGCCGTCAACGGCGCGTCGTTCCAGGTTATTACACCACCGTGGTCACCGACATGGTGGAGGATTGGATTTCGCAACGATCGGGCGACAAGCCATGGATGGTCATGTTGGGACACAAAGCGCCCCATAGTTTCTATTTCCCCGAACCCAAGTACGAACATGTTTTCGACGAAATCGAAGTGAACTACCCGCACTCCGCGTTCAAGTTGCAGGACAAACCCAAATGGATTCAGCAACGGTTGACCACCTGGCACGGCATCTATGGCCCCTTGTTCGAGTGGCGCAAGGAGTTTCCCGACACGTCGGCCGCCGGTGTGCTCGACTTTGCCCGCATGGTGCGTGCCTACTGGGGGACGATCCTCAGCGTTGACGACAGCATGGGCCGTTTGATCGATCTGTTGCGCCGACGTGGCGAATTGGACAATACCGTGATCGTTTTCATGGGCGACAACGGGCTGTTGGAGGGAGAGCATGGCATGGTCGACAAACGCACCATGCATGAAGCTAGCATCCGGATTCCGTTGATCCTTCGCTACCCCCAACTGAACAATGGCCAGCCGCGACGCATCGCTGAGCAGGTTTTGACCGTCGACATCGCCCCGACGATCTGCGAACTGGCGGGCGCGGCCCCCCTGGAAAACATCCATGGAAAATCGATGGTCCGATTGATGAACGAGGGCGATCCAACCTGGCGCACGGCGTGGTTCTATCACTACAACTACGAGAAGCAATTCCCTTACACGCCCAATGTGCGAGGCATCCGTACCGACCGCTGGAAACTGATCCGCTATCCTCACGGTGATGGTGGACCGGACCGGCACATGGGAGAATTGTACGATCTGAAGAATGACCCCAAGGAATCGCACAATCTGTTCACCGCCCCCGAACAACAAGAACGGATCGCACGATTGACGCAGCGCTTACAGCAGCTCATGAAGGAAACAGGGATCGCAGTCGACACCATGCCATTGGACGAGGGCATCAAAGGGGAGTTGCCCGATAAAGCAATTCGATGATGCACTGCTGGTGGCACGGAATGCCCGGCGGGCCGTTCAATGCGACTCGTCCTGTAGCATCCGAGGGGATTGAGGCGTGCTGGACGCTGCTCCTGGTCGTAGCGCACCACGTGCATCGGCATCAGCATTCCAGGACTTCGTTCGCGCTGGACGGACGCCAACCAGCAACGGGCGTTCAGCAATCCTGTACCGGATCCGATTCGCAGGCGGCGGGCCAGACCGCCAACGCCGGGAACTCGGTTTGCAACTGGACGGCCAACGACTCCATGGCGAATCGTTCGCTGGCGTAGTGCCCCAGCATCAAAAGCCCGACCCCTGCCGATCGAGCTTGCAAACACGTGTGGTAAGTGGCTTCGCCGGTAACCAGCACGTCGGCATCCACGTCGATGGCAGCGTCGAGCAGGCTTCCACCGCTGCCGCATGCGACCGCTACCGAGCTGATGGGGCGGTGGGTTGGGACACCGCGGACGCGGGCTGAGGGCAGAGTGGATTTGACGCGCTGCACCAATTCCTGCCAACTCAACGCGGGAGAAGTTTGTCCCACTCGTCCCGTCCCCACGGCTTCCCATTCGGGCTCAGGACGAGGGATCAACGGGCGAATTCCTACACAACCGAGCAACTCGGCCAATTGGGCGTTGATGCCCCGAGCCGCCGAGTCCCAAGCAGTATGGGGTGAATAGACGGAGATTCCGTGCACGGCGAGCTGCCACACGCGTCGCCCTGTTTCGTCTTCCGCCGTAATTCTACTCAACGGGCGAAATGGCAGCGGGTGGTGCGCCACGATCAGATCCGCGTTGCGGTCGACAGCTTCGGCAACGCAATCTTCTGACAAAGTCAGGCAGGTCATGACCCGTGAAACCAATCGACCCGGATCCCCCAACAACAACCCGGTGTTGTCCCACTGTTCACTCAGTTGCAATGGGGCGAGCCTGGTCATCCACTGAACGATATCGTCGATGCGGCTCATGAACAGCTCGATTCCTGGTGAAAGTCTGCGAGGAAAACGTCTGCTGACAACGGTTCATTCCTACGCGGCTCGGGAGAAGCCGCAGCCGGAGGATTGGCCAGATGGGAGGATCGACCGGTGCAGTGGTGTCACACTTCCGATGCGCGAGGTAGTTTTCGCGGATACGGCGGCGGTTCGACCTCTGGCAACGGACCACCCGACTCTTCCAGCCACTGCAGCCGTTCCGCTTCCGTTGCATAATATTTCAGCCAGGTATCGACGTCCGATTCGTCCAGACACCTCCAGATCAAATAGTTGCCCGGCAAATCGACTTTCTTTTCCACCGCTGGCAGAATGTCCCGGTAGATCAGCGTATACAGTTCGCGATCCGACAGGTGATCGGTCATTTCCAGAACGACTCGCACGGAATACAGCCGTTCGATAGTATCGTAGAGCAACTCCCGTAGCACGTCATCATCCAGCTCGGATGGTTTGGGCAGCACCAGCTCCGGGAGCGCCCAACAACTGATCGGCAGAGCCGGTGCGCGCTCCCAGGCCAACATCGATTCGAGAAAACTGTTTTCTTCACGCAAGTTCATTTGCCGGAAATGCACCAGAGCCACCGATTCGTCGATGTACGGCTCCAGTTCATCGCGCAACCGGGCATTCTGCAGCAAAAGATCGATCTCGTCGCTTGCTTTTCGCATGGCAACCAACAACCACTCGTGTGCGGACGGGAGGGTATAAATTGAATTCCGCGGCAGCCCACCAATCGAATCCATCGCAGCCAGGTAGCGGGTTCCGGCTGCGTCCGAACTCTCAGTGCATCGCGGCGAGCGGGGGCTTCCCGCAGCCAAATGGGACCGCGATCCACTTCGACTCGGCTGATCGGCAAGCCGCGCCAACAGGTGTCGAATTTACCCGGCGGCTGCCCACTCTCAAGCATTTCCCCAGGAATTGTGGCTTGGATCGAGCAAATCGCCGATCTCCAGCCGTTAGAAGCGATACCACCCACACGTCTTCCCAGCCCGATTTCCAGTCCAGGCTACCGGTGTACGAGATCGCTCCCGCGCGACCCATCGACGGGGAATTCCGCTCCCACCACGCCTGCCAGGGCCGCTTCCAATTCCAGCAAACGTCGCTTGGTATCGATCCCCCCGACACCTGAGTAACCGGTGAGTTGCCCCTGTGCACCGACGACGCGATGGCAGGGGATCACGATCGGCCATCGGTTCCGGGCCATGGCCATCCCCACCGCCCGAGCCGCAGCAGGGCGTCCGACTCGCCGAGCCAATTCGCCGTAGGTAGCCGTACAGCCAATCGGAATCGCGAAGCAAGCCTCCAAGACGGCTCGTTGAAACAAACTCACGCCGGTCCAATCCAGCTCATCCAATGTCCATCTCCAGCTCCCCGTTTTGTAAAGGCGATTGCATTCCCGCTCCAATCGACCGGCCGCACGCCGCACCGAGGAGGGAGCAGCGGCAATCGGTTCATCGCCCGCGGGCGCTCGGTGACGCTGGGCAAACTCCACGCATCGCAATCCCGCCTGCGTCCACTGAGCCAGCAACGGCCCGACCGGCGACTCGAACAACTGGTGGTACATCCGCTGGCTTCTCCATCGCGCCGGCAACAAAAACGGTAGGTGGTAGCGAACCGATCGAAGTGAATACGGCACCCGGTTTGCAAATCCGCGAGGGACTCGCGGGGTACTTAGAGGCTGACAGGGAACCGGTCGCCCCACCCGCCTCTCGCGTTAGGCAAGGCCAGCGGTTGCTTCGCAACTTGAGCACTTCGCGACGCGAGCAATATCCAAAAAAATCGCCCTGGCCAGATCGGAATCGAGCCAGGGCGATTATACCGAAATCGGTCCTCTCGGGGCCGAGGAGTTTCGATGAATGGTTGTTTACTGATCGTTGTCGTTGGGGCGGTTGCCGCGTGGCCGATCTCCTCCGGGCCCCCCGCGACCACCACGTTGCATGGCGCGTCCCAATTCGGCTCGGTCCAACCAACCGTCGCCGTTGGCATCCCATCGATCGAATTGCTCGGCCATTCGCTCGGGGACTTCGTCTTTGCTCAACTTTCCGTCCCCGTTGGCATCGGCTCGTTCAAACAACTGAGCAAGACGTCCCTCGGGAGATGGGGCACCTTCACCGCCAGGTCCCGGACGGCCTCCGGGGAGGGGCATGACGGTCAACTCGTCTTTGGTCAGGTAGCCGTCGTTGTTCTTGTCGGCTCGATCCATCAAGGCCTGCATGCGCTCGGGCAATTCATCCCGCTCGAGTTTGCCATCGCCATTCGCGTCCAGCTCCATCAATCGAGCAATCATTTGTTCAGGGGGTTGTCCGTCCCGGGGCCCGCCATCCCCCTCGGGACGGCCGGGCCGACCGGCACCATCCGGACGCCCGGGACGCCCTGCGCCCTCAGGTCTACCCGGGCGACCGGCGTCTCCATCCCGGGCGGGCCGATCGCCGGGAGGGCCGAAACCGTCGCGACGCATGGCCGCGAAATCGGGCCGTAGCTCTTCGGCGTCCAATTTGCCATCATTGTTCTTGTCCAACGCCTTCAATGCTTTGGCGGCCCGTTGGATCTCGTCCGCGGTAAGCTCTCCGTTCTTGTCCTGGTCCAGTGCTGCGAACAGCGGGAACGCGCGCAACATGCGGTCGAATGGCGGACCGCCAGGACCTCCGGGGCCGCGCCCTCCGAACCGGCCAGGGCCAAAACCTCGCTCAGGGCGATCCCCCTCGGGCGGTTGCGCCATGGCAAGAGGAACACAAAGGAATGCCGTTGCCAACCCAATTGCCAGTTTCAATCCACCTACACGCATTGGTATCGCTCCTACACCTCAAGAAACAGAAAACTCGTCGAATAGTGGCCCCAAGCGCGTCCCAGCGAACACGCCTTGATTTGCGGTCCGACACCGCCGGCGGACGCATGCTCCGTGGTGCCGGTCTACCGGGTGGCAATCGTTAGTGGAGCCCCCGCCTGCGAAAAATACGCTTCCGCTCACAGATTGTAAAACCCAGCTGCGCGGAGGATGTTCCGGGGCAACTCCCATAAACGTTCTTTCCAGATCGCCCCCGCGGAAAGAACCGCGACCGCCGGAGGCCGCAGGCCCAATTCACGTCGCAGGGGAGATCCTTGCCAGCCGTTGGCGGTAGACCTTCAGACCGTGGAGAGCATGGTACAGCGCGCCACAATCCAGATCCTGATCGCGTGTCGCTTCCAACAGGTCACAGATCCGCCTGGCAGCCATCTGCACCCAGGCTTCCGTCAATCGTTCGTCCGGAAGTGCCAACGCGCAGAATTCGAAGACATGGCCGGAGCCGGCCAACTGCGCGCCCAAGTCGTTCGTACGCCCCGGTTTGGCGAAGTAGTAAGCCGACAGCGTACCATCGGCCAACCGCGTAGACTCGACGTGCGCCAGCAGGCGATCGACGCGTTCCGCCGCGCGATCCCAAACTGGGCTGTCGGGCAGCCCCAGCCGCTGCCGGGCGCGCAAGGCCGCTACAATCCCCGCCATGCGATGGGTGCCACCACACGGGCTGCTGTCCAAATCCTTCTCCAGCTCCTGCGCGACCAGGTCCTCCCACGACACCGCGTAGTCCCCCCAAGCCGTCCAGCGCGGCTGGTCCGGAAAGTAATGCGTCAGAGCGATGAGAGTCCAACTGTATTCGTCCAACACATTGCGTGAAACATCATACTGAGCTTGCCGTGCGAAGGCCTCCACGGTAGCCATCTCATCGCCGATCCGAATGGGGGTCTCGCGCGGCACGCCAGCCATCGCCAGAATGGCAATCCACTGATCGACGTGCCCTTGACCTTCATAGCTGCCAGGTTCCAACCGCGCCTTGACGCCCCGCATGCTCCCGTCCGGCAGGAGGTCACCCGGTTGCAATTCAAACCCTCGCACCGAGCCGCCACCGAGCATGTAGGACAACGCACCAACAGTCCCCGCGTCGGGTGTTTCTATTTGCAAATCCGAGCCATAACAGATGACACCGTGCATGATCTGCCAGGCTGCGTTACGGTCGCTGGACATTCTGCGCTGCTGCCCCAAGCGCAATTCCTGGTCGATGCGTGAAAACAGCCCACCATCGGCAGCGACCGCCCGTCCGTCGGTCGACGGGGAGGACGCTGCGGGCAGGGCTAGCGGGCGCGTAGCCGTCTTGGGGCGGCAACCATTGACCGCACAAACCACTACCATGAGCATCGTACCCGCTCGCAACAATCGCGCCTCAATGGGACCTCGAGAGATGGCCGGTTGG
>RFIQ01000153.1 GCA_003695565.1 Planctomycetota bacterium
CCTGCCGATTGCCTACGAATGATCGAGACCACCGGGGTGAGCGGGGTCACGGTGGCTCGGGGGGCGATCGGCAACCCGTGGATCTTTCAGCAGGCGCGGTGCCTGGCAGAAACCGGTCAGTTGCCTGCTCCACCATCGGTGCTGGAACAGCGCGCGGTTTTAGAAGAACACTGGAGGCTGGCCGTGCAGCTCTACGGTGAGGAACGCGCCGGCCGACTGATGCGGAAATTCGGGATCAAGTATGCTGCGTCGCACCCCCAATACGAGGAGATCCGGAGCGGTTTTGCCCAGGTCCGAGGCACCGAGGATTGGTGGCAAGTACTGCAGCGATGGTATGCCGTCGACGGGCCCGGCTGTTACCCTCCCACTCATTTGCACGCTGCCTACGGTTCAGGCTGTGCCGATTCGTCCGATTCGGCCTGCAAATAGCGTCCTGCACCGGAGAGACGATCGCCAGCTGGCCCGGAGTGGGGATTCCAACGGGGGCGTACCGGTGGGCTCATCCCGGTGACAATTCGACCGAATTGGCTAGGAAAAAGCGGCAAAAAGTTGACATCGCCCCAGGGGTTCGGATAGCCTAGAGGGGTGAGGCAAGTCTCTGGATCGGCTCTTCTCTGGCAGACTCTTTTCTTGCCCGATTGTGGAAGTGAACTTCCTTAGCACCTACCCATCCCATGATCTCGGTTGGAGTAACCGTCGATGGCTCGCTCTATGTTGACTGGTAAGATGCCCCGATGCCTGGCTTCCCTGATGGGCATTCTGTGTGTTCTTGGTGCGGGGATGGCGGTCGCCAGGGAGGTCAAGCTGCCGGAGCTGAGCAAGGAAGAACGGCAATTGGCATCCAATTTCATCAAGGGACGCCAGGCGGACACACCCGACGCCCGGCAGGCGTTGAGCAAAGCCTTGATGTATGAAATGTCCCGGCTGACGCACAATCGCGAATTGCCGAATTATGGTTCGATCCGCCAGTCGATTTACGCATCTTACCTGGCTACGTATCGGCCGGAGGCAAAAACGGCTCGAGAGATCGCGGTGCAGACGATTGCTAGAGTTGCTGCGGGGTTGGCCGGAAGTGCCGATTACTCGCCACAAACCCGCATCAACGCATTGGCCCTGTTGGCCGAGCTGGATGACATTCCCATGAACCGGAATATGCCTCCGCGGCCTTCGATTCATGCTCGCAATGCGCTATACAGCATTGCTGCCGACGACAATGCGCCGCTTTATTTGCGATCAATTGCGCTATATGGGTTGCAGCGTCAAATGGCCGTCTGGTGGAATTTGCCTGCACCATGGCAGAACGAAGTTCAACCGTGGGATCAGAACTTCAAGCGGGAATTGGGAACGGCGTTGGTTAAGATCATCGACAGCCAACCGCGAAATCCCCTCGAGCAGCAGGCTCATACATGGTTGGTTCGCCGCGCCTACGATTGCCTGGCCGCCATTCAGAATCCGGCAGTTGTCCCGTCGGCGCTGAAAGTCCTTACCGATGCGCAGTCGCCCTACAGCCTGCGCCTCACCGCCGCGAAGTACTTGTCTCAGATCGACAGCAGCAGGATGAACGACCAGCAGAAGTCGGACTATCTGATCGGGACGGCCCACCTTTTGCGCAGCGCGCTGGTGAGCTGGTATGAGTACGAAGACGACAAGATAAAGCGGGTCAGCGGCGCGGCGGCCTCGTCGGGCTACGGCATGGGTGGTTACGGCGGTCCCGGAATGGGGCCCGGTATGGGACCGGGCATGGGCGCAGGCGGTTATGGTGATGAAGGCTACGGAGCCGGTTATGGTGGTGGGGAAGGTGGATATGGAGGCTACGGCATGGGCGGACCGGGCGAAGGTTCGCGGGCCGGGGCACGTCCCAAGCCGAAGGACACACAGACCTGGGATGCCTTGCTGGCGCGTCGTCGAGCAAACGAGATCGCGGAAGTTGTTCATGTCTGCCTGGATGGTATCCCCGCACCCGAAGGAAAGAAGCCCGGGTTCCTGGGGGTGCCCCTCAAGGATGCCGGACTGGCGGCTGAACTGCAGAGCAAATTGGATGAGCTGATCGCCGCTGTCGAAGCATTTCAAACGGCTATCAATGACCCGGTACCAATTACAGACACCAACAGCGTGTTGAACGTGGCCGAATCGCCCATCGAAGACATTATGGACCTGGTATTGGAGATACCGGGCTTCTCTGAGAAGTATCCTGACCTGGTAGAAGGCGACGAACTTCAGACCGTACAGCGCGCCCCGCAAAACGGCAACGAGGCTGGTGGTGGAGCCGGAGCAGGTGGCAATGGAAACGAAGGGGCCAACAACGGTCCCGGCGGAGGGGGGCCGCAAGGGGATAACAACTCCGGGCCTGGTAACGGCAACGGATGATTTTTCCCGGCGGGGCGAGCGCCATTCGAAATTCACGTCCCCCGCTGGCCGACGGGCATCTCGCCTGCGACGGGAACGCCAGTCCTCTTCTGTGGGGGCAGGCGGTCGAAGGTTGGATCGCGCAGGCAGGCATTCGATACCGCGTAGGAGGCGGATGAACGTGGATGACCGGCAATTGGTTTCCGGAGTGTTACAGACCCTGACGCATCTCCGGCGAGCCGGGTTGCGGCGCCTGCCACGACGGTCTCCCGACTCAGCGGCTCCCGCCTGGTTTACCCGGCTGGAGAACGCCTTGGCCGAAAGGCAAGCCACGAGCGATAGCTCAGCGCCCCCAGCAACGCCAGGCGTGCAACCCGACGACCGCTTGCGGCCTGCGGTTGCAAAGCGACCCGCCACCGCCACAGCCGGTCCGCTCTCCGACGAATCAACCCGCCTTGTGCCGAATGACGCGCCTGCCGAGGGCGAATTCAAGCCA
>RFIQ01000154.1 GCA_003695565.1 Planctomycetota bacterium
CCACTCTCCACTCTCCACTCTCCACTCTTCCCTCTCCACTCTCAACTCTCAACTCTCAACTCTGTGTACTCTGCGGTAAACCCCTCCGTTGCAATCGCCCCGCAGTTCACCCCGGCGTTAAAACACCGGGCTACCATCACACGGCCGCTACGCGGCAATTTCTGATCACCTCCCCAAAGTCGCCCCCATAGTCGCCCGGCAGTCCCTGGCGGAACCGCCCACGCAGCCTTCCACTCCGTGTCGGGCCCGCCAGCGCGTTGATCGAGGCGTCGCACCGGCTAGAATGCCTCTTTTCCAACGATCATGCCGACGCATCTGGAATGCAAAGGGGCAATTATGGCTGGTGCCACACGGCAGCGATTCTGGTTGATATTCCTGCTGTTCCTTCACACCGTGAACACGTATCTGGACCGCGTGTGCATCTCGGCTGCCAAGACCGACATGCAGCGGGATATCGCCGGCCTGGACGATCAGATGATGGGCCTGGTATTCGGCATTTTCGCCGTGGGCTATGCTCTTTTCCAGATTCCCGCCGGATGGCTGAGCGATCGATTGGGAGCGCGGCGGGCGCTGACGATCGTGGTGGTGGTTTGGAGCATTTTCACGGCGCTTACCGGGGCGGTTTTCACGGCCGTCAGCCTGCTCATCGTGCGCTTTCTCTTCGGTGTGGGAGAGGCGGGTGCGTATCCGGGTGCCACGCGGGCGCTGTACCAGTGGTTGCCGGCCCGCGAGCGCGGCATTGGTCAAGGAATCTTCCATTCCGGTGCGCGGATTGGTGCCGCCATGTCGCTGGTGATCATGCCAGCGTTGATTGCCTGGATCGGCTGGCGAATGATGTTCGTGGCTAACGGAATGGTCGGCATCGTGTGGGCCGCCATCTGGTGGTTCTGGTTTCGCGACGCCCCCGAAGACCATCGTTGGACGAGCGACGAGGAAGCCCGCATGATCGCTGAGGGAATCCGGGAACATCGTCCCGTCAATGCCAGTTTGCCGTTTATCCAAATCGTTACGTCGAAGAACGTCCTGCTGGCCATGTTTCAATATGCCGCCAGCAACATCACCTTCTTCATTAGCATCACGTGGTTCCATCCTTATCTCAAAGAGCGTTGGGGAGAGATGTCGGCCAACCTCGCGGCGCTGCCCTTGTTGGTTGGTGCTGCGGCCCTGTGGCTCTCCGGATGGACGGTAACGCGTCTGCACCACCGGGGGTGGCCCGTGGCCTCCCGTCGCGTGCCGGCCATGATCGGCTATGCGTTGGGAGCCACCGGACTGCTGCTGTGCACCCAAGTATCGCACTTGGATGTGGCCTGGCCGTTGGTGCTGTGCTTTTCCTTAGCCATCTTCGGTGTGGAGATGACGCTCAGCCCCAGTTGGGCGTTTTGCATGGACATCGGTGGCGATCGATCCGGTGCCGTGTCGGGAGCCATGAACATGGTTGGCAATCTTGGATCGGCCCTCAGCGCCGTGCTATTCCCCTATTTCGTTGCCCACGTGACCTTACCGGTGCTGGCCGAATCGACCGGGTCGGCGAATTCGTTCTTCGTCTTTGCTGCGGCGATGAACACCATGGCGATCGTCGCCTGGTTGTTCATGAACCCTTTGCAAAAACTTCGACCGGCAACGCGAACCGCTTTGCAGCTTCGCATGTTCGTTTTCGCAGTGTTGATCTCCCTGGTCGCTGCCGGTGTCATCTACACCACTTTTTTCAAGAAATAGAATGCAATGGCTGCGGAATTGAAGGGCGTGGGAATCGGTGCAGGCTATTTCAGCCAGTTTCATTATGACGCATGGCGGCGGATCGACGGAATCCAACTATCCGCCATCTGCGATGTGGACGCCGGGCGTGCGCGGGGGCGGGCGGAGGAATTTGGCATCCCCCGCTGGTACACGGATGTCGAGGAGATGCTGGATGCTGAACAGCCCGATTTCGTGGACATCATCACGCGTCCGGAAACGCATCTGGAGCTGGTCCGTGAAGTCGCCCGGCGGGGGCTGGCCATCATCTGCCAGAAGCCATTGGCCCCCACCTGGCAGGAGGCAGTCGAATTGGTGCGCGAGGCTGAGCGCGCGGGCGTGCGGTTGATGGTTCACGAGAATTTTCGCTTCCAACCATGGCATCGGCAGTTGAAGCGTTGCATGGAGGATGGTCTGATCGGCGACACCCTGCATACGATCGGTTGCCAGACGCGTTTGGGCGACGGCTGGCAACCCGATGCGTACCTGCATCGCCAGCCATACTTCGTGACCATGCCTCGTTTATTGATCTTCGAAACGGGGGTGCACTTCATCGATACGTACCGCTTCCTTGGTGGCGAAATCTCTGGAGTTTTCGCGTCCTTGCGCAAACTGAACCCGTCCATTGCCGGCGAGGACAATGGCATGGTTTGGTTCGAATTCGCCAATGGTGCGCGCGGGTACTGGGATGCTTGCCGGTACCACGAAGCCGATTGCGACGACCCGCGGTACACCTTCGGGCGTTTCTTCATCGAAGGCCAACGCGGCGCGCTGTGGTTGGATTTGGATGGTACAATCACGTACAAAGCGCTGGGAGAACCATCGCGCGTCATCGACTACCCGCACGCGCGGCGCGGTTTTGCCGGAGATTCCGTCCTGGCCACGCAGCAGCATTTTGTCGATCGCCTGCGCGACGGCCAGCCGTTCGAGACTTCGGGTGCGGAGTATTTGAAAACGCTGCAGGTACAGGAGGCGGTATACCAATCGGCCGAATCCGGAACCCCCGTCCGAGAATTGGATGCTCCACAGTGAATGCAGAAACGTCCGCTGCGGCCCGCCTCCAAGTGTACTTGCTCTCTGGGGGCAGCGGTCGCACGTGCCAGCATGTGTTGCGGGCTGCCTTGGCCCAATTCGGCGATCCACCAGTCGATGTACACCGTTTTTTTCAGCTCACCTCGTCCGAGGCGGTGGAGGCCGTCCTGGCCGATGCCGTAGCCGACCAGGCACTGGTTATTCATACCTTCGTCGATCCTGCAATTCGCCAAACCGTCGACCAGGTAACGCGGCACCACGGATTGGTCGTCGTCGATCCACTCGGCCCGGTCATCAGCGCGCTGGGCGACCGATTGGGGATGGAACCGGCCGGCCGCCCCGGTTTGTTGTACGAATTGGCACGGGAGCAATTCGATCGACTCGACGCCGTCGACTTTACCTTGGCGCACGACGATGGCCAGCGCTTGTTCGATTTGGACCAGGCCGATGTGGTGTTGGTCGGCGTGTCGCGCGTCTCCAAGAGCGTGACGTGCTTTTACCTGGCCATGCGCGGATTCCGGGCTGCCAACGTTCCGTTTACACCCGGCATGAGCGTACCGCCGGAACTGGAGCAGTTGCCCGCGGAACGCGTCATCGGATTGACGATCACGCCAGCCAGGTTAGCGGCGATTCGCCAACAGCGGCTGCAACGGTTGACGCAGCGAGAAGTCCCCGATTATGCCGACATTCGGTCGGTAGCGCGCGAAATCCGCGAGGCGGAGCGCGAGTACCACCGACGCGGTTGGCGGTGCATCGATGTATCCTACAAAGCGACCGAAGAAGTCGCCGCGGAAATCATCACCTACCTCACCCAACAGGCCGGCACGGATACCAACCATGACCAGCGCCGACAATGATCCCATCCTGGATCTTCTGACCTGTCCGCAGACATTCGACGACGGCACCGACCACGTGGAGGTGCGGGAGACGCACATCTCGCGTGTTTTCTTGACGCGACTGTTTGCCTGGAAGCAAAAAAAGGCGGTGGCATTCGATTTTCTCGATTTCAGCACCCTCGCCAAGCGCGAGTGGGCATGCCGAGAAGAAGTGCGATTGAATCGGCGGTTGGCACCAGACGTATACTTGGACTGCATCCCCATCACGGCCGACTCCCGCGGTCAACTGCATTTGGGAAAGGCCGGGGAGGTGGTCGAATGGCTGGTGAAGATGCGCCGGTTGGACGACCGGTTGGCGATGCCTCACCTGCGCGCCGCCGGGCTGTTGACGCAGCAACATTTGGAGCAACTCGTCGAAAAACTGCTGGCCTTCTATGGCCAGCAACCGCCCTGCGGCCTGGACGGCCCGGCGTACTGGGATGCGCTGTGGCGGCACGTCACCGGGAATCTCCAGGCTCTGCAGAAGATGGACGCGACCGACCAGGCGACGAAGCACCAGATCCTGCGCGTGCACCAAGCCCAGTTGTGGACCTTGGCCGTCTACCGGACGGAGCTGGAAGACCGAGCTGCCGGTGGTCAGGTGATCGAGGGACACGGCGATCTGCGTCCCGAACACGTCTATTTCACACCACAACCCACCATCCTGGATTGCATCGAATTCAATCGCGACCTGCGCGTCCTGGATGCCGCTGACGAAATCTGCTTTCTGGCGATGGAGTGCGCTGTGGATGGCGACCAGCCGACCAGCCAGCGGGTCTTGGAATTATTTGCGCAAGCCGCCGCGGAGTCACCCGCGGACTGGTTGCTGGATTTTTACTTGACGTATCGCGCCTGCGTTCGAGCCAAAGTCTGCTGGCTGCGCAGCCAACAGGTCGCCGCCGAGCATTCGCAACAGACGATTCTGCTGAATCGGACGCGGACCTACCTCGATTTTGCAATCCGACGGTCCAGTGGGTTGGAGTATCCCTTTCTCATCGTCATGCGAGGCCTGTCGGGCACCGGCAAGTCGACGGTCGCCGAGTCGATCGTGGAAGGGTTGGGGGCAATCTTGTTGCAAACGGATGCCATCCGCCAGCAGGTGTGGTCGGACCGGACCGCGGCAGCGGACGCTGAGCCGAAGTACTCCGTCGAGTCCCGTCGGAAGGTGTACCTGGCCATGCTCGATGCTGCCGATCGCCTCCTGGCCGATCGGCTCAGCGTCGTGCTGGATGGAACCTTTCTCGATATCGGGTTGTGCCGGTTAGCCTTGGAAACGGCACGGTGCCAGGGAGTTCCGATCCTTTTCGTCGAAACACGCTGCAGCTCCGCGGTTGCCCAGCATCGTATCGAGCAACGCCGGCAAACGGGATCGACGGCTTCGGAAGCCGACGCGGCAGTCCATCGCACTCAGGCCAGTCAATACGTGGAGTTGCCACGGGATTTACCTCGAGTCGTAGTCGATACGTCCGGCCGCATCGACCAACGCCGCTTGATCGACACGATCGCCGCCGCCCTCGGCCGCCAACAGGCCTGATTGCCACCTGGCGCGATTTGGCGGGTGCAGACCTTACGCCCCCACCGCCTCTTCGGGCAAGACGATCACGGGGCAGTGCGCCCCCCGCAGAACCAGTTCGGCGGTTGAACCGATGAAGAGTTTTTCTACGTGTTCGCGCAAGCCGGCACGTCCCATCACGATCGCATCGACATCGAAATCCTTCGCCTTGCGAATAATCTCCAAGAACGGCAACCCCTCCGCCACCAGCACATCGACTTGGACGTCCTCTCGAGCCGTCTCGCGGAATGTTTTCATGCGTCTTTCGGCTGCGTCGCGCATGGCTGCGGCGGCCGTTTCACGATCTGCCAGGTCGTGGCTTTCGATCGCATCGAGCACCTTGGAGTCGATCACGTGCAATACCAAGATCAGCGCGTCCTCCCCATCGACGCGTTGCATGGCCCATTCCAGTGCAGCTTGCGAAGCGGGTGAGAAATCAACCGGTACCAGCAAGGTGTTCAGCGTAGCGGTCTGCGTCATCGTCGGTTCCTTTCTGCTCGAGTAACATCACCTGGTGGCTTGTCTCTGCCGAGTGGCTGACCTGCTCGCTGGCGGCAGGCGGCTACCTCACACACCTCCCACACACGATGCGGTGGCCGACTGACGCCCCCGCCTGCGTTCTCTCCCCACCGGCGGCAATTCGACGCGGTGGTCGCGCGGTGTGGCGTTGTATAGAACGGTTCGGTCGTTGGGATGTGTCAGGCCGTCAGCAATTGGCGTAACATGGCCGCGCCGCACGGGGCAGCACACAGAGCAGGGGGTGCAATTCGTGTGCCGTAAAGATCCCCGCAAGCCTGCAACCACACCAGAGTCGCCCCCAGAGTCGCCCGGCAGTCCCTGCCGGATCAGCCCAAAACGCAGAACAGCCTTCCGATCTCTGGCGGAAACGGTAACGCACACCACCACTTCTCGCCCAACAGCCTGCAGAAGTGCCGATCCGGTGGGCTCGCAAAGCATAAAACAGTTGCCGAAAGTGCTAAAATGAGTCAAGATGGAGACGACGGTCCGGGGAATGGGAAGAGCGAGTTTCAGTAATAAGGGCTTGAGCGCCGTGCGGGAATGGCTGCGAAGACTGCGAGGCTGGACGATGCAGCTCCCCTCCGGCTGGGGCTTGGGGCAATCGAAGATACACTCGTCGTTGCTCCTGACCCTGATCATCCTCAGCGGACTCTTCTTGCTGGTGGGAGTGACGCGTCCCTCGGCGCGCGACCTGCTGCCCGTGGCGCTGACCTTGCCGATGGTTTGGGTAGCCAGTCTGGCTGTACGCCTGGCCGCGCAGCAACTGGCCGTCGGCGGGTATTCCGGTGACCTGGATATCGTCGTCGGTCCCACCGGCAATTTGCAGACCGATTATGAGTATCTGCCGGCCAAAGCCACGCTGAGTTATTCGGTCTGCGGACAATTGGCATCGATCGGGCTGGCTTCGGTGGGTTTGAGCGTGCATGCAGCCATGTTGCCGGGTGGCGGCAGCGGATCGGTATCACTGCCGCAATTACTCACTTTTCACGGTGGATGGGGCAGCCAATCCTGGGCCACGCAAATCCTGTGGGTCAATGTTTTCTTGTTCTGCCTGCATCTGTTGCCCACCATCCCGTTCGACATGCGTGCCACCATGTTTGCGCTGTTCAGCATGCGGAATCGTACCGCGCAAGAACCCCAGGTTTTTCGCGCCATGTCCACGCTCGACTCGCACTGCGCGGCGGTCATGCTGGGAGTGGGATTGGCGGCTGTCGGATTCGGATGGGCCACGCAACAGCCGATTGCCGGGTGGTATGCTGCGATCGCCGCCGCCGTCTACCTGTTTGTCGCCAGCCGCTGGGAATCGGCCCGCGCGGAAGAGCTGGAGGAGCAGTATCAGCCGCAAGCTTGGCGCCACCCTCGCCGCAGCCGATTGGTGGCGAACGACCGGAGTCGGGAGGAAACCGCAGGCTGGGAACCCGCAGATTCCACACCACCTTGGGACAGCGTCTATCCAACAGACGATTCAGACGCCATCCTGGCATCGAGTCTGGAGCAGCCGGCAGCCGAGAATTCCGGGGGGCCGACCGAGCCAATTGGGTTGGACATCGACGAGATCTTGCGGAAAATTCACCGCGAGGGGAGGGATGCTCTCACCGATGCGGAACGCCAGGCGCTGTTGGAGGCCAGCCGACGCATTCAAGCCAAACGGGACTCGGCCAGCAAGTGATCGGTCGCTACATTCAGACCGTTCGCACTCAGCCGGCCCGGTTTGACCCCAGCGACCAGTTTCCACGCCCCGTTGCAACGACGCGGTGAATCGCCGGAGACCGAAACGTGCACTCACGGCAGCCTGTTCGCCTGAATGACAAGTTCACCGGTCTGCCGTGAAGACGAGCTGGACGTCTCGGAGACGCTGGACGAAGGTGCCGCCTGGGAGTTGCGGCAAACAGATTGCATGTAGACATTTTCAACGTTCCGTAAAGTCGGTAGGCGGGTGCCGTCCCTCCCCGTGACACCAGTGCTCGATCCCCATCTTTCACCCACATTAAGGTTCCAGTGAAACTTCCCATCGCCGACCAAACCTCAGCCCCCACCCCTGCTTCCCTGGCGGAATCACCTCCTTCGGCTTCGCGGGCCAGTCGCGGCCGATACGCCTTCATCAGCCTCGGTTGCCCGAAGAATCTGGTCGACAGCGAGCGCATGCTGGGGCTGCTTCGAGACGAGGGATTTCAGTTGGTCGCCGATCCCGAAACCAGTGATTTCGTCGTCATCAACACGTGTGGGTTCATCGATAGTGCCCGCCAGGAATCGATGGAGGCGATCGATCAGATGCTGGAGTTGAAAGCGGCCGGTCGCATCAAGGGGGTCATCGTTGCCGGGTGCCTGGCCGAACGGGCGCGCGACGACTTGCTGGCCCAGCGCCCCGAGATCGATGCGCTGGTCGGAGTTTTTGGTCGCGACGAAGTCCGCCAGGTCGCCGCGCGGATGGTCGACGGGCTGGAGCAGCAACGGACGATTTTCCGTCCAGCCCCCATTCGAGCGCTGGACGATCGCGACCGCCTGCGGATCACGCCGCAGCATTTTGCCTATTTGAAAATCTCCGAAGGTTGCGATCGGCTGTGCACGTTTTGCGCCATTCCCAAGATGCGGGGCAAGCACGCCAGCAAACCGATGGAACAAGTGCTCGCCGAAGCTCAACAGCTGGCCGACTCGGGAGTCCGCGAATTGATCGTGGTCGCGCAAGACACGACCTACTACGGCATCGATATATATGGGGAGCCTCGCCTGGCGGATCTTTTGCAACAACTGCAGCAAGTCGAAGGAATCGAATGGATCCGCCTGATGTATTTTTAC
This sequence comes from Planctomycetota bacterium, assembly GCA_003695565.1. Lineage (GTDB taxonomy): Bacteria > Planctomycetota > Planctomycetia > Pirellulales > Pirellulaceae > Aureliella. The sequence continues at coordinate 8,509 of RFIQ01000154.1, forward strand.
CCCATGTACATCGATGACACGTTGATCGAAACGATCGCCGCCAGCGAAAGAATCTTGCCGTACATCGACATGCCATTGCAGCACATTAACGGAGAGATGCTCCGACGCATGGCCCGCCGCGTCACGCCGGAGGGTACGCGGGAGTTGATCACCAAGTTGCGGGAACGGATCGACGATCTCGTCTTGCGAACCACATTGATCACGGGATTCCCCGGTGAAACCGAGGAACATTTCCAGGAATTGCTGCAATTCATCGAAGAATTCCGATTCGAACGACTGGGCGTGTTCACGTACTCGTTGGAACCGGATACACCAGCCGCCCGTTTACCGGAGCACTTGCCTGAAGAAGTCAAACAAGAACGTCGCCAGAGGCTGATGCAGGCCCAGCAGGAGATCGCCTTCCGCTGGTGCGACGACCAGATCGGAAATGCCATCGAAGTGATTCTGGACAAACCGGTTGCTGGAGAACAGAACGTTTGGATCGGTCGCGGGTACGCCGATGCCCCGGACGTGGATGCCGTCGTGTATGTGACCGGGGATTCCCGCCGTCCTCTAAGGAGCGGCCAGATCGTCCCCGTTGAAATCGTAGCCCGGCGGGACTATGACCTGGTTGGCGCCGCCATCGGCCCTCCTCGTTGACGGTCGGCGATCAGCCCATCCGG
>RFIQ01000155.1 GCA_003695565.1 Planctomycetota bacterium
GGGATCGGGCAAAAGTCTGTCGATGGTCTTTTACGCGGGCAAAATTATTCGCCACCCAGCCACGGAAAACCCGACGGTCGTTGTCATCACCGACCGCAACGACCTGGACGATCAGCTCTTCGGAACCTTTGCCGGTAACAGCGACCTGCTGCGGCAAAAACCGGTTCAGGCCGGCAGCCGAGCGCACCTGAAAGAATGCCTGCGGGTGGCATCCGGCGGGGTGATTTTCACCACGATTCAAAAGTTCGAAGAAGCGGACGACGGCGAGCCGCTGAGCGAACGCCGCAACATCGTCGTGATCGCCGATGAAGCTCACCGCAGCCAGTACGGATTCCAAGCGAAGATCGACCGCGCGTCGGGGGATATCAAATACGGCTTTGCTCAGTACCTGCGCGACGCGCTGCCGAATGCGTCGTTCATCGGTTTCACCGGAACTCCGGTCGAACTGAGCGACAAGAACACGCCGGCGGTGTTCGGCAACTACATCGACAAGTACGACATCCTGCGGGCAGTCGAAGACGGCGCGACGGTCCCCATCTATTACGAATCGCGGCTGGCCAAACTGGAACTGAACGAAGAAGAAAAGCCGAAGCTCGATCCGGAATTCGAGGAGATCACCGAGGATCAGGAAGAAGCCACCAAGGAAAAGCTGAAAACGAAATGGGCGGCGCTGGAGGCGATGGTCGGCACGGACAAGCGGCTGGGCCTGGTCGCCGAGGACCTGGTGCAGCACTTCGAGCGGCGGTTGGAAGCGATGGACGGCAAGGCGATGATCGTCTGCATGAGCCGTCGCATCTGCGTGGCCCTGTACGACGCGATTATCAAATTGCGTCCCGACTGGCATTCGGACGACGACTCCAAAGGCGTGATCAAGGTGGTGATGAGCGGCTCGGCCGGCGACGATCCGTCCTGGCAGGGGCATATTCGTTCGAAAGCCGCCCGCGAGGAGTTGGCCAAGCGCTTCAAGGATCCGGCCGATCCGCTGAAGCTGGTCATCGTGCGCGACATGTGGCTGACGGGGTTCGACTGTCCCAGCATGCACACGATGTACATCGACAAGCCGATGGGCGGTCACAACCTGATGCAGGCGATTGCTCGCGTGAATCGTGTCTTCCGAGACAAGCCCGGCGGACTGGTGGTGGACTATCTGGGCATTGCGGATGCGTTGCGCAGCGCCCTGCGGACCTACACGGCCAGCGGCGGTCAGGGAACTGCAACCATCGACCAGGAAGAAGCGGTGGCGGTGATGCTGGAAAAGTATGCCGTCGTACGCGATATGTTCCACGGTTTCGACTACGCAGCCATTCTGAAGATGGCGGCCGGCGAGCGGATGAAGGGCATTGCCGAAGCGATGGAATTTGTGCTCGGCCTGGACGACGGCAAGCGCCGTTTCCTGCAGGCGGTCAGCGCCTTGTCGAAAGCGTTCGCGCTGGCCGTGCCCCACGACAAGGCGATGGAGATTCGCGACAAAGTCGGTTTGTTCCAGGAGATTCGCTCGTGCATCGTCAAGGCGACGGTTTCGGAGTCTGAGAAATCGCCGGAAGAGCTGGATTCGGCCATCCGCCAACTGGTCTCCAACGCGGTTTCACCGACGGAAGTGGTCGACATCTTCGCGGCAGCCGGCCTGGACAAGCCGGACATCTCCATTGTTTCGGACGAGTTTCTTGCCGAAGTCCGGCAGCTTCCGCAGCGGAATCTCGCTCTGGAATTGCTCAAGAAACTGATCAACGACGACATCAAGGTTCGCATGCGTAAGAACGTCGTTCAGGCCCGCACGTTTTCGGAGATGCTGGAGAAAGCGGTCCGAAAATATCAGAACCGGGCGATTGAAGCGGCCGAAGTGATTGAGGAGCTGATCAAGCTGGCCAAGGAAATGCGGGACGCGCAGAATCGCGGCGAGACGCTTGGCCTGACCGATGACGAAGTGGCGTTCTACGACGCCCTGGAAACCAGCGACAGCGCGGTCCAGGTACTGGGCGATGAGAAGCTGAAGCTGATCGCCCAGGAACTGGTCGACGCGGTGAAGCGGAGCATCTCGGTCGACTGGACGAAACGCGAGAACGCCCGTGCACAGATTCGCGTCATGGTGAAGCGCATTTTGCGCAAGCATGGCTACCCGCCCGACAAACAAGCCAAGGCTACGGAACAGGTACTGGAGCAGGCCGCCGCACTGTGTACGAACTGGGCGAACGAGGTATTCTCCTAACCCTTGGCCTCGCGCTTCTCAGGACTTGCACAAGTACGAACCAACGCGGACATCGGTCCGGCCATGATCGATGGGTGCGGTGACGCTGGAGGAAGTTCCTCCCTGAACTCGTTCCCAGGCTCTGCCTGGGAACGCGCTGCCGCTGAGGCTCCGCCTCAATAATCCATCACGCAACCGACAACGACTCGGCAGCCGAGTGTCGCAGCCTGACCCTGACGCCCTACCGAACCGCAGGCTCCGCCTGGGAGCCAGAACGGCCGTCGAAGCTTCCCCGATCAGCCGGTACACTGTACTCCACTTTCCGCTCGACGATGCATCCATGGAATGACCGACTCGAAGGAATCACACATGGCAAAGAAGAAACCCAAAACGCCTACCAACGGCGGAGCCAACCTTGGATTCGAAGACAAACTCTGGGCGGCGTGCGACAAACTGCGCGGCAACATGGACGCGGCCGAGTACAAGCACGTCGTCCTCGGCCTGATCTTCCTCAAGTACATCTCCGACGCGTTCGTCGAAAAGCACGACCGGCTGCTGCAGGAAAC
>RFIQ01000156.1 GCA_003695565.1 Planctomycetota bacterium
TCAACCGCCGGAACCTCGCCCTCACCAACGCAACACGGCAGCGGGGCCGCACGCATGTCTTGGACCGCCTGCCAAAACGCCCGCGTCGGGTCGGCCGGTTGCGGTTGCATCTCCTCGGCAAACGCAGGACCCGTCGATCCCTGGCTGGCAGAACAATGCGGGCAGCCATCCAGCCCGGGAGAACCGTCACGGGCTGGCGATACGAGGGAGGCAGCCTCGAAAGCTGCGACCCGCTGGACGCTGGCCACCGAGTCCTGGCGCGCCCCCACCGCCGTCACCGAAACATCCCTTACCACGTGGGACCTGAGAGTGTCGAAACCCGAGGGCGAAACCCGCCCCAGGCGGACGACCGTTGCCGCTCCGCCCACCATCATCACCATCGATACGACCACCGGAGCCCAAACCCGCCACTGGTTCGTGACCAGTCGCGTGCCTACAACCAGGCCGACCAACACCGGAATCGTCCCCAACCAGAATGCCAGCATGATCAGCGCACCGCCCCAGGCCGAACCGGTCCCCAGGGCAACGACAGCAAAAACATAAAGCCACCCGCAAGGCAACAGGGCCGTCAACAGGCCGACGAGCAACCCTCGTACCTCAATCGGTAACCGAAAGACTACAGGGCGAAGTGCGATCAATACCCGGACGATGCCCGTGGGACGGGGCGCGGTCGCTGGCGCCGGCTGGCCAGATACCCTCGACTGCAGGTGTTCGGTAGCAACATTTTGTTCACTGACTCGGGACACGCGATCCAGCGGCAGGGCGTCCCCCGCCCACTTCGGTAAACGCACGCGCCGACGGCCTGCGTCGGCAGCATACCTGGCTAACAACCGGCGGAATGAAGCCTGATGTGCGAGTTGGTAAGCGCCGACGGCGATCATCAGCCCCCCAGCCACTTGCCCCGCCCAAACCTGCATGCCCAGCAGCCCACCACTCCATTGCACCGTTTGTCCCAGCAACCCGGCGGCCACCCCGACGAGTGCATAGCAGACACCGCGTCCCGCGTGGTACCCGGCCACGGCAATGGTCACACGCCGCCGCGTCGATTCGGCGGCTCCGCTAGCCCACATCGCCAACGGCCCGCACATGCCCACGCAATGCAGGCTGCCCAGCAGACTCGCGGTGACGATCGCAGCAAGGTACCAATACATCGGCGTTGCTTCCCTTCCGATCAGTGCTTGTGCGGCAATTTGATGACCAGAACGGGACAGTGCGCCAGACGGGTAACCCGTTCCGCCACCGAACCCAACACCATGCGGCTCAATCCGGTGCGGCCATGCGAACCGACGATCACCAATTCCGCGTGCAGTTCTTCGGCTCTTTGGGCGGCTACCTTACCGGGATCTCCCAATCGGACGTCCAGACAGATCTTTCCAAACTTGGCTTCGGGCAACGCTTCGGCCATGGCGGCAATAGCATGCTCGATCCGGCTGGCATCATCCACGGTCCCCCACACCACCCCCGGCTCGGACGGAACCAGAAATGGCAACACATGCAGGGCGTGGACCTGCGAGGGATCGTCTGCGATTTCAACAGCCTTCTCCATGGCCGCCATCGCGTGTTCTGAGAAATCGAACGGAACGAGAATGGGATTCTTGATTTGCCAGGCCATCAGCCAAGTCCTCAATACGGGGAATGCTCAGGTACCGATCCGACCAACAGGATGGAGGATTATTGTACCGTGATCTGCCGATTGTCGGCGGCGATACCCATGGGGCCTTCCATCCGCAGGTCGACCTGCCACAAGCCCCTCTGGACCAGCGGGACTTGACCCACATACTGCCCCGCTCCAACCTCCTCGAACTGCACAGTGAAAATCTCTTGTCCATGCGCATGGTGGTAAACTCGAGCCGCCAGATTCAACCCGGAAATCGGCGCGCGCTGCGGATCCGCGATCATCACCCGCATCTCCCTCCGCGGCGTCCCTTGCTCAGGAGGCAATACGGCATACTCGATCGCCCAACCCAATTGCGCTGTCTTCAACCGCGCACGACGCGTGACGTCCCAATTCACCGCCGACTCGTAGTAGTTCGGCAACACGGCAGCCGACCCGTCGCCGGTCGCAATCATGATCGACACCACCCCGATGGCGATCTGCAAACCCAACAGGCCCACGATCATTCCGACCCAGAAACGGCGAGCGCGACGCTCCAGTGCAGCATCAGCCAACTTGGGTTCCTGCGACAGGACGGCTGAATTCTTCATTGTTTGGGCCCTATCAAGCGAAACTTCAGATTCCGTTCATTACCGGCATCGTCGACGATGTGCAATTCGACCGGTTCTTGCCCGTCGCCGAAGGTGAGCCCTGCGGGAAACTCGATCTGGATTGGCACCAGATGCGATTTCGCCGGTTCGACCGATAGCAACTCTGGTTCCAGCACCTGAAGATCGGCTCCCGCCGGACGGACTAGTTCCATGCGGTACGTCCGCGTCTCGTGTGTACGGTTTACCAAACGAACACTGAAGTTGTTCAGAATGCGACCGGGTTGGATGTTCACAAACGGTGCGCCCTTACCGCGCACCACCCGGGCGTCGAAACCCTGCCGCACTGCCACGGCAAACCCTAACGCGGACACCAAAGCCACCAGAATCATGGGATAGACCACGGTGCGCACACGCAGCAATCTCGGTCGCTCGCCCGCCAGTGCGCTCTGCGATGTATACCGGATCAACCCTGGCGGCAATCCCACTCGCTCCATCACTTCATCACACGCATCGATGCACTGCGTGCAATTGATGCATTCCATTTGCAAACCGTCGCGGATATCAATGCCCGTCGGGCAAACACGGACACACTGGAAGCAATCGACACAATCCCCCACGATGGGCAACCCACCATCGTTTGACAATTCCACACCGCTACCGGCCTGAGACTGCGGCGGCTGGCATTTTCCCGCTGCACACCACGATTTGCGGTACGGGATTTTCCCTTTCCGCCGAGGCTCTCCACGGTTGAAGTCGTAGGCGACGATCAACGAATGCCGATCCAACATCACTGATTGAAAACGCCCGTACGGGCACGCAATCAGGCAGGTCTGTTCGCGAAAGAAATAGAAGTCATAGGTCAGCAATCCCGTCGTTACAATCATCACCAGGAATCCGACCGGGTGCTGCCACGGCGTACTGCGCATCCATACCGCCAGCTTTTCCGGTCCCACAAAATAGGCCAGAAAGGTATGTGCCAAGAAACTGCACAACAGCAAATAAACGATGAAGCGGGCCACTTGCCGGGCCGGCGAGAGTTTTCGCTTGGGCATTCCGCCACGCCCCCGCGTGCCTTCGAACAAGCGATCGATCGGTCGGAACAGGAACTCCATGTACACGGTTTGCGGGCAAGCCCACCCGCACCAAACCCGACCAGTGATCGCCGTGAACAGGAAAATCGAAACGAAGGCGGTTAACAACAGCAGCGCCAGCAACAGCGTATCGGTTGGCAGAAAGGTTTCACCCAGGACTGTGAACTGACGCGCACCGATGTCCAACCGAATGAACGGACGCCCGTCGATTCGTAGATAGGGTACCAGGACAAAGATCACCATCAGGACATACGCCAAGGCCCGACGGCGTCGCCACCACTTTCCCTTGACCAGGCGTGGATACAACCACCGTCGCCGCCCGTCCCGCTCGAGCGTGCTAAGCACATGTTCTTCCGGCGGCAACAGGGGACCAGCCCCGTCGGCCGAGGCCGCCCGATCGGTTTGGTCAACTACCTCGGACATGTTCCGCCCCTTTGCCCTGCTCATCCGCCGATTCCTCCTGAGCCTCGGTCGCAGTGGGCCAAGGCGGAATCGGGTTTCCTTCCGGAGCCTTTCCTCCGGAAACGTTCTTCCCGCGCAACGAGGCGACATAGGCGGATACCAGCACGATCTCGTTGATATGCAAGCGATTGCCCCAAGCCGGCATTGCACCGGCATTCGCACCATCGCGCACCACGCGGGCGATATCCTCCAGGTTCCGCACATGCTTGTATGCGTCGTCGGTCAGGTTCGGACCGACTTTACCTTCCCCATCCCGACCGTGGCACGATACGCAATGCGTCTTGAACACTACCTGCCCCACCTTCAACCAGCTCTCATTCTGCATGTATTTCAGGATGGTGGCCTCGTCCGGCTTCAGTTCTCCGATTTCTTTGAATTGCAATCGCGTGACTTCTGCCAACTCCTTGTCATACTTGTCGTAAATCGACCGGCCCGGAGCACCGCTGTGGTAGTACATCCAGTAGAAGACGGAAAACACGATGGTGGCCACGAAGGTCCACTTCCACCAACCGGGCAAGGGATTATCGTATTCCTCGATCCCATCGTAGGAATGGCCGGAGAGTACCTCGTTACTCATTCTATTGATCCTGTACTTGGTCGTCGAACAGCGGAATGGAAGCACATCGGTCGGCGGCGGCTCGGGACAACCGCATCGCACCATACGTCACCATGGCAAATGCAATGACGAACAGAGCCAAAGCTAGTACCGCGCATTGCGAAAAGTCGAGCCCGGATACGATTTCCTTGATCATGATGGATCCTTGTCTGAAGTTGTCGGCAGGGCAGCGGTCGTGGTGGATTGAGACGGCGGCTCAGCCGAGTCGGCCGGTGCGGCCGGCTCTTCACCGGGTGCCGGTTTGAAGTAATCCACGCCCAACCGCTGCAGATAGGCAATCAGCGCGATGGCTTGCTTTTCATACACATTGGCCGGTCCCCCCTGACGGACGATATCCGCGTTGATCTGCTCGGCCTGCTGCCGCGCCAGCGTTTCCCATTCCGTCAGTTCCTCGTCGTACGGGGCTCCCAGCGTGGCTGCCGTCTGGACCAGCGGCCCGATGGCCCGGAAATTCAAATCGTTTTCGATCAGATGCCGATAGGAAGGCATCACCGAGCCTTCCGACACCAAGCTGGGGTCCTCGAAGTGCTGCCAATGCCAGAAGCTGCTCTGCCGCCCTCCCTCGCGGGCCAAATCGGGGCCAATCCGACGGCTGCCCCATTGGAAGGGTCGGTCGTAAATGAATTCACCCGGTTTGCTGTACTCGCCGTACCGCTTCGTTTCGGCCACCATCGGACGAATCTGCTGGGAGTGGCAGTTGTAACACCCCTCCGACACGTAGATTTCCCGCCCAGCCAACTCCAAGGGCGTGTAGGGCTGCACGCTGGCGATCGTCGGCACGTTGCTCCGAATCACGAACGTGGGAATGATCTCGAACAACGACGCCACGACCACAGCGATGGTCACCATCACCGTGAACCGCAGCGGCAAGCGCTCCCAGCGGCGATGCCAGAACATCCGCGACCAAACATCCAACTTCTTCGCCAGCTCCAGCACCGGAGCGCCCTCCAACCGGCTCTGCGGAGGACGCTCATCGGCCACGTAGGCCTTGGTCAGCCGTGGTGCCGAATAAACCGGTTCCTCATAGGTTGCCGGTCGATGCAACCAGGTCATCACTGCATTGACGGCTAACATCACCACGCCGGACACATACATCACGCCGGCTACGACGCGAATCCACCACAGCGGCGTAATCGACTGGGTGGTCTCCACAAAATCCGGGTACATCAGTGCGCCGGTTTCGGGATCGATAGCCCGCCACATCAGCCCTTGCATCAAACCGGCCGCATAAATCGGAATGATGTACAGCAGAATGCCCAGCGTCCCCACCCAGAAATGCGTGCTCATCAAACGCTTGCTCCAGAGATTACACTGAAACAACCGCGGCAACATCCAGTACAACATGCCAAAGGTCATGAACCCGTTCCAGCCGAGCGCACCGGAGTGCACGTGGGCGATCGTCCAGTCGGTGTAGTGGCTGAGCGCGTTGACACTCTTGACCGACAGCATGGGCCCCTCGAAGGTCGCCATGCCGTAGAAAGTCACTCCTACGACGAAGAACTTCAGCACCGGGTCCTCTGCCACTTTCCGCCATGCGCCGCGCAAGGTCAGCAGCCCATTGATCATCCCACCCCAACTGGGCATCCACAACATGACGCTGAATAGCATCCCCAACGTGCTGGCCCATTCGGGCAGCGACGTGTAATGCAGGTGGTGCGGCCCGGCCCAGATATAAATGAACACCAAGGACCAGAAGTGAATGATGCTCAGGCGATAACTGAACACCGGCCGCTCCGCCGCCTTGGGCAGAAAATAGTACATCAACCCTAGGAACGGAGTGGTCAGAAAGAACGCCACCGCATTGTGGCCGTACCACCACTGCATGAACGCATCCTGCACTCCAGCATAGATCGGGTAGCTGCGAAACAAGCCGCTGGGCAACACCAGGTTATTGAAGACGTGCAGCACCGCCACCGTCACGATCGTGGCAATGTAAAACCACAACGCCACATACATGTGCCGCTCGCGGCGATGGAGCAGCGTCATCAAGAAATTGCCCCCGAAAATGAACAACCAAACCACAGCAATCGCGATGTCGATGGGCCACTCCAACTCGGCATACTCTTTACTCTGCGTGATCCCCAGGGGCAACGTCACGGCCGCCGCCACGATGATCGCTTGCCAGCCCCAAAAATGCAGCCGGCTCAGCGTATCGCTCCACATTCGAGCCTTGCACAATCGCTGCGTACTGTAGTAGACCGCGGCAAAAATCGCGTTGCCCGCAAATGCGAAAATCGCCGCATTCGTATGCAATGGACGCAGTCGGGCAAACGTCAGCCAGGGCAACCCGTCGGTCAATGCCGGAACGATCAACAACACCGCTACGACGACTCCAACCAAAGTCGCCACCAATCCCCAGAGGATCGTGGCTGTCAAAAACATCCGCACGATCTGGTCGTCGTACTTGAATTGCTCCATCTCTCCCGCCGGGCCAGGCTGCGCCGTACCGCCAGGAGCGACGGATGCACTTGGTTCTGGGTGGGTGGCCATGTTCGATTCTCTTCCTTCCGAA
>RFIQ01000157.1 GCA_003695565.1 Planctomycetota bacterium
CGCCAAGAACGATTAGACACCAAGAAATCCCATCGATTGACCGAAAGGAAACTCCATTGCGAAAGTACTTCATCGCGGGAAACTGGAAGATGAACCTGCTGCGACAGTCCGCCGTCGACTTGGCGCGTGGCGTGGCGGCGGCTGTTGAAGGGGACCAAGTCGAGGTGGCCGTGTGCCCGCCGTTCGTGTACTTGCGCGATGTGGCCGAGGCGTTGGAAGGATCCCCAGTTGGGCTGGGCGGCCAGAACATGCACTACGAGTCTTCCGGTGCCTTTACCGGAGAAATCAGCCCCGAGATGCTGATGGACGTTGGTTGCCGCTACGTCATCCTAGGGCATAGCGAGCGGCGAGAGCACTTTCACGAGACCGACGCCCTGGTGAACCGCAAGATCAAGGCAGCCCTGCAAGCGGGACTGACGCCGATCGTGTGTGTTGGCGAGCGCCTGGAGCAGCGAGAGGCAGGGAAAACCGCAGATGTGATCGACCAGCAGGTACGGGGATCTTTGGCTGACCTGAGTCCCGAAGAGGCGGGCAAGCTGGTCGTTGCTTACGAACCTGTGTGGGCGATTGGTACCGGCCGGACGGCCACGCCGCAGCAGGCGGAGGAAGTCCATGCTCAGATTCGCGAGCTACTCGGGTCGTTGTTCACTCCATCGGTCGCCGAGACGATTCGTATTCAGTACGGCGGCAGCGTCAAACCGGATAACGCGGGTGATTTGTTGGCTCAGCCAAACATCGATGGCGCGTTGGTGGGTGGTGCGTCCCTGAAGGCAGATAGTTTCGCTGCGATCGTTCGAGCCGCCGGGGACTGACCACGGTGGAGGCTGCAGCGGCGGCCCGGCAGATTTTTCGGGCCAGTTGTTGGGTCAATCGGTGAATTATGGCTTTAGCCAACCGCCCCTTCCGGTCTACAATGAGCGGTTTCGATGGGTAGCTGGCTTGCAAGGAACACCAAACATGTTGCTCGGATCGGTTGCGCAGTATTTCTTTGGAATCAGCATTTTCGTGCTGTCCCTGTTCCTGATCTTGCTCGTGCTGGTACAGCGCGGTCGCGGGGGCGGCCTGACCGGGGCCCTGGGAGGACCGGGGGGGCAATCGGCCTTTGGCACGCGGGCGGGGGATGTCTTCACCAGGGTGACCATCGTGGTTGCCACGATTTGGATTTTCCTGTGCGCCGCATCGGTCATTTTCCTGCGATCCAGGGGGCGACCGAGCCTCAATGCCGCGCCGTCCCTGCCGGTGCTGACCAGCCCGGATGAGGAAAGTGCTGCTGCCGACGCAGCCACCCCTCTTTTGACGGAGCCAGGTGATGGCGCGCCGAGCGGGACCGCTGAGGTAGCGTCGCCGAGCGGTACGAGTCAGCCACCGGGAGACTCCGCCCCTGTGGCGGGCGAACAAACCGGCACAGCCGAATCCGCAGCAAACGAACCAACCGAGGAAGATCAAACCGAGTAGTTCGATATTCCTGGCGCGGCTAAGCGTGGTTCGCCAGCAATCCAATTGGTTTCGTTTACGGGGTGGCACGTGCTCTTGAGTATGACAGGCCAGGGCCAAGGGCGTCAGCTGCTTGGGTCGGCAACCATTGCCATCGAGATTCGATCCGTCAATCACCGGCATTTGAAGCTACAGACACGAGCCGCGGATGGGCTGCAGGGTGTGGAACCGGCGGTCGAAGCTCGGGTTCGGCAGGCCGTTCGCCGGGGAGCGTTGCAGATCAACATCGGCCTCAGCGGTCTACTGCCAGGCTTGTCGGCCAGTGTGGACGAAGGGGCTTTATCCCGGTACGTTAGCCAATTGACCTCGGCGGCTGAACACTTGCGTTTGCAGCCTCCGCAGAAGATAACTGAACTGCTGGATTTGCCGGGCGTTATTCCCGACCCGCGAAATACGGTCATGGTCGGGGTAGCCCCCGAAACGAAGGAGGCTGTCCTCCAAGCGCTCGAACAGGCGTTGGCCTCCTTCAACCAGATGCGATTGGTGGAGGGGCAGCACATCGCCAACGAATTGCAACAGCAACTGGATAATCTGCGAGAGTTGCTGGACAAGGTCGAATCGCGTGCCCCGATCGTCGTGCACGAATACCGAGAGCGGCTGGCCAAGAAACTGGCCGACTACTTGGGAGAGAACGGCGCTGAAGTGGAGGCCAGTGATCTCTTGCGGGAGGTGTTGCTGTTTGCAGACCGGAGTGATATCCGCGAAGAGATCGTCCGCATGCGGAGCCACCTGGCACAATTCGAACAACTGTTCGATGCACCAGAAAGCCAAGGACGAAAAATGGACTTTCTCGTGCAAGAATTATTTCGAGAGACGAATACGATTGGCGCCAAGGCCAATGATGCCCAGATCGCCCAATATGTCGTGGACATGAAGACGGTTATCGAACAAATGCGAGAGCAGATCCAGAACGTGGAGTGACAACAGTGTGTCAGCGTGGCCGGTTGATCATCATTTCGGGCCCGTCCGGTGCGGGAAAAAGCACCGTCGTGCGGCGGTTGATCGCCCAATGCCCCCTCCCGCTGCAATTGAGCATTTCGGCAACCACGCGCCCTCCCCGGCCGGGGGAAGTGCACGGCAGGGATTATTATTTCGTTTCGCCGGAAGAGTTTGAACGACTGCGTGATGCGGGAGCTTTCCTGGAATACAAACAAGTATACGGAAAATACTGGTACGGAACCTTGCGACAACAGGTAGACGAAGCTCTGGAATTGGGCAAATGGGTCATTCTAGAGATCGACGTCCAGGGGGCGTTGACCGTGATGGAACAGCAACCTGATGTGCTCAGCTTTTTCGTTCATCCGGGATCGCGAGAAGAACTGGAACGGCGACTACGGAACCGTGGAACGGACGACGAGCAGTCGATCCAACGTCGCTTGCAGGTTGCCGACGAAGAACTGGCTTACCGCGATCGGTACAAGTTTGAAATCATCAACCGCGACGTCGATGCCGCGGTGGAAGAAATCTGCCGTACGTTACAACAATATGCAATCGGAGTTGAACATGCTGGATGATCTGAAAGAAGAGGAAATCGTCAACAAGGTCGGTGGTCGTTTCAAGCTTTCCACGCTGATCCAGAAACGGTTGGTGCAATTGAATCGCGGCAGCCGACCGTTGATCGAGAACCCACCCGAAGACAAGATGGAAATCGTCCTGCAGGAAATCTTGCAGGACAAGATTTACCTGAGTTCGGCCAACGAGCTGGCAATCTCCAGCGAGAAGGACGACGGGGAGTTGCTGGAC
>RFIQ01000158.1 GCA_003695565.1 Planctomycetota bacterium
CGTCCCCGAGGCCTCTTGCTTCACCGAGGCGTCGCCCGTCCCAAGACCCCCAATCTGTTCCAGGTGATTCCCTGCAACGACTCGCCCGCGACCGAATGGGATGACCATCCACTGCCTATCACCTACCCGGCGCGTCCAATTGTTCCAAGGGCTCTCCGCAGGCACGTTTCCCGATTCCCTCGATTCTGCTGCCAGGGGAAGACTGAGGAAATCTGCCACCACTTCGTTTAGCCGCGCGGGGTCTTCTCCGGCGACATACAAGCATCCTCCACTGGCCGCATACAACCGCAAACTACGGCTGAGCGGCGGGTTGCTCTGCATCACATCCTGCAACGTTTGTGCGGTTACCACGACATACGGATTCGGCGCGAAGATCCGCCAGTCGGCTGCGACCGTCGCCGCATCCAGCATTGCTTGCGGCGGAAGTTTCGTCGGCCGGGCATTAACGCCCGACCCCACCACGTACGGGGAGCTGACGGTTTCTGGATCGAACAACGCCAAGGCATCCTGTTCCATTCGCCCTCGATCATCCTGGTCACCGACCAGGCAGACTGCCGGCACCCCCTGCTCCCGTTGCCAACTGTATTGAAAGTCGCGGCTCGACGACGAAACTCTCCGGTCGCGAGTATCTTCGATATCAATTCCATCCTCGAATACCGCCACGTCCCAGCAGAACGAGTTACCGGACGACAACAGGGTGATATAGCACTCTGCGTCGCGCGCCCCTTGTGGCAGGAGCAGCGGACGGTAGTAGGCGATACCGAAGTCGCTCGATTCGCTCGACCCGACAAACAGTCCGATCGTCAGGCTGCGATCGGCCGGGCTGGGCCCCTTCCCGTCGCTGACCGCGATATGGAACTGCGTGTAGGAAGGATCGGCCATGGGCAGCATCTCGGCGCGGACGCTCAACGGAGACCTGCCGTTGATCGAGCGCGTGACGAACCAGTCCCTGGACTGAGCCCCCAGGTTCGCGCAGCCGCCTGCAACCATGGCCCAGACCGCCCACACCACTGTCCTGGCGATCACTCGACAACTCGCCCCGCTCGCACATCGATTGACGATTGGCAGGCAGCTCGGCGGCCATCTTCGCGCGCGGTGGTGTAGCCAGTGCATGGTTTACTCCTGTTGATTCGCACGCGGCGGAATGATCTGGTCGGGCAAACGACCATCGATAAACGGACTGCTGGGTTGTTCTTCCTCGACTTGAACGGCTTTCTCCAATGCCCCCATCAGGTAGCCAACCAAAAACGTTCCCATCGAAAGAATGCCGAACAACGCCAGAAACAACAGGGTCATGACTACTGCTTCGGCCAGGGCCATCCCCCGTCCGGCAACTTGAACCAGCATCAATCCGAGCGCCACCAGCAGGGTGATGACGAAGAACCAGATCATCCGCACTTGCGGCAACAGCGGCTGCGCCTCGATCGGTCGCGAATCCTGCATGCTCGACATGGTAGACACTTCTCCCCACACAATGCTTCAGCCACAATAGGGCTGGTTTTCACCTGGCACCCGCCACGCCCACGTTGCAGCACGATAAAATCCACCTTACCGGCAACCAGAGTCCCCCGCCAGTCTCTGGCGGCCACGCCCAGCAAACAGAGTAGTCCCCCAGTCCCCGGCGGAAACGCATCGTCTCGGTACCGCGCAGTAGAATTCAATTAATTTGTAACACATCTCGATTCATCCTTGTTGAAAGCACGACGCATGTTTTTATTCCAGCCTCTCCGCGACTCAAATTTGCAACACATCCTTGCGTTGCCTGGCCAGAATTTGCATCCCTCCGAGGCCCTTGCGGCGTCAAGCCGAGCCGAGAAGGGCCAACGAACAATGGCCGCTTTACCGAGTCTACGGAAATTTCTCAGCATCTGTGCCGGCTGGCTCGCTCTGTTCGGCAGCTTGGGATGTGCGTTGGCCGAAGGTCCAGCCGATGCGCACGATGCTCCGGTCACCGTCACCCCCCGCGCACTGGAAATCCACCACCGCAGCTTTGTTTTCGACGGACACAATGATTTGCCGTGGCAAGTCCGCACGCTGGCCTCCAGGTCGTTCGACCGTTTGGACATTTCGATGCCCCAACCCGAACTGCACACGGACATTCCGCGGCTGCGCACCGGCGGGGTCGGTGCCCAGTTCTGGTCGGTGTATGTCCCGGCCAGCACCGCCGAGTCGGGCATCGCCCACCAGACGACGTTGGAACAGATCGAAATCGTGCACGCGATGGTAGAGCAATACCCGGAGACGTTCGAACTGGCGCTTACCAGCGAAGATGTCCAACGCATTCGCCAGGCGGGAAAGATCGCGTCCCTGATCGGTGTCGAAGGAGGACATTCGATCGAGAATTCGCTGGAAAAACTGCGGCGCCTATACCGTCTGGGCGCGCGTTACATGACGCTCACTCACAGCGTTTCCCTGGATTGGGCCGACTCCTGCAGCGACGAACCCCGCTGCGGCGGCCTGAGCGACTTCGGCCGAGAGGTTGTTCGTGAAATGAATCGTTTAGGCATGCTGGTCGACATTTCGCATGTTTCGCCGGACACGATGCAGGCCGCCTTGGACACCTCGGTTGCTCCAGTGATTTTTTCTCATTCTTCTGCGCGAGCCGTGGCCGACCATCCTCGCAATGTGCCTGACGAGATTCTCAAGCAGTTGCCCGAGAATGGCGGCGTAGTGATGATCAATTTCTATTCGGGGTTCATTGTGCCCGAGTCGGTGGAGAGCACTCGAAACCTGTTCGAACAAATGCGTGCCTGGCGAGAAAAGTACGGAGACGACGAAGAAGCGATTCGGCGGGAACAAGCGGCCTATCGAGCGCGGCACCCAGTCCTGCCCGGCTCGGTCCATCACGTGGCCGACCACATCGATCACGTGGTGCAGGTCGCTGGCATCGACCACGTGGGCTTGGGCAGCGATTTTGATGGGATCGGCATGGTCCCCAAACAGCTCGAGGACGTCTCCAAGTACCCGGTACTGACGCAAGTCCTGTTGGACCGAGGGTACAGCGAAGAGGATATCCACAAGATCCTCTCCGGAAACATTCTTCGCGTTCTGGAGCGGGCCGAACAGGTTTCCCGCACCTTGCAGCAGCAGCCGTAGGACATCGCCGACCGGCCACATCCGCCGATTACCCCGCGGCCACTGCGGCCGATCACCCCGCGCCCGATCAAGACAATCACCGCGGAGGCCCATCGCCGGGGGTCACCGGCGGTCGCCCCGTAGGTAATCGGGCAGGGGGCGGACCGCCCCGGTGCGGTCGATGCAAGCAACCACGCTGGCCCCCTCGACGATCGGTACCTCGCGGTCCCCCTGGGGCAGCACGATGCGGTATTCGTGATCGATGCGCGTTCCCCGTGTGCGCGTGACGCGCGTCGTCAATCGCAACAGATCGTCGAATTGCGCTGCGCCCAGGTATCGCACATGCATTTCGGAGACGACCAACATCAAACCCGCTGCCTCCACATCCCTGTAGCTGTACCCCAGACTGCGCAACAGTTCGACCCGCCCCCGCTCGAAGTAATTCAGATACTGGGCATGGTGCACCCGTCCCTGTCCATCGGTTTCGTTGTACCGAACGCGAATCTCAATCGTATGCTGCAATGGTTTCATCTATGGGCCCCTCGGGGCGCGGAGGTACAACGGTGGCACGAGCAGGCCGTGTGAACCGGTCAAAACAAATCGTTCATCGCCAGCGGGCACCAAACCGCTCACGCTCTAGTGGGAAGACGTGGGGTGTTGCAGTATATTGAATCTCGCACGCGGGGCGAGATGACCCCGCGGTGGGGTCGTAATGCAGGCGGATCCCGCCCACTATCTCTTCTCGAGAGCAGAACACAATGAGCACAGGCGAAGGAAGCGCAACGGAATTCCAAACCGCCCGTGGGCGCGATTACCCCTCGATTCGGCAGTTCACTGTCTTTCTGGAGAATCGCGTGGGCCAATTGCTGGAACTGGTTCGCCGCTTTGAAGGCACCGGCATACGCATCGTGGCCCTGTCGATCACCGACTCGGCAGAATGCGCCTTCGTGCGGTTCCTGATCAGCCACCCCGAGCGGGGACGAGAAATTTTGGAGCGGGCTGGGTTGGCGATCATCGAAAGCGATCTGATCGCAGTCGAACTGCCCGATGAAGGCCAACCGCTACTGCAGGTCTGCGCGGCTCTGCTGCAAGCCGAATTGAATATCGTGCAGGCATATCCGATGTTGACCAAGACTGGATCGGCTCCGGCCGTTGCCATCATGGTCGATAACACCGATATCGCCGCGGAAGTCCTGGCCAAACGCGGTTTTCGCCTGCTCAACGAGGACGACCTGCTGGACGGATAAGCCCCCCTGAATAGTGGCCCAGCGTCCAGTCAGGGAACTTCTGTACGGCTGGTTTCATCTGAATACGGTCCATCGGGCGATTTGGCGCAGATTGCCCAATCCATTTGACTGGAATAACCGGCCGGTTTGCGTTACGCGGTTGGTAACGGCTGGTAGGGTTGGGATGGAATTCGCGGCTCGATCCTGCCGACGATCTCAATACGCTGTTCCCGGTTGTTCAACCCCGCGGCCCCGGCGGACTACGCTGGTAGTGTAGGCGCGTGCGGTTCCCGGAGTCCCGGGGGCCAACGATGCACTTGCCGGCACGATGCAGTCTCCCTCTCCATGGCAGTATTTCCTGAAGATCTAACCGAACAAGGCGTTCCATGACTCGTCGCCAAAAGAGACGTCGCTTGTCCCGCATCCTGGCTCAGCTATTTACATCCGGCAGGGGAGCAAATACCCCCACACCGACGGCCAACCGTCGACGCATCCTGGTGGAACCACTTGAGCGCCGTGAGCTGCTGGCGGCCGATCCGTTTACCTGGATGGTCGGCTCACTGCATGATGCGGAAGCGCAACCGGACCTGGCAGGGAGTTCTTTGGTTGGAGAGGGCGAATCCTCGGCCGAGGGCGAGGCCGCGCCGGATCTGGTGGCGTTTGCCAAGGCGTTAACCGACTCGGGGACGCGTTTCTTCGGCGCCGCCTGGTGCCCGTTCTGCACCCAGCAGAAAGAGTTGTTCGAGGACGGAGGCAAGTACCTGCCGTTCATCGAAGTCACCAACCCGGATCGCAC
>RFIQ01000159.1 GCA_003695565.1 Planctomycetota bacterium
CATGCAACTCATGGTCGTCTCGGCCTCTGGCAACCGGCCAATCGCGGCCGCCACCGTCTGAACCGTCCGCAACCGCTGCAGCCACTGGCGATCCGGCTGCTCGCCGTCTGGCAGCGCGAACTCGAGGATCACCTCTAAGGTCTTCGTCGGACCCAAGTGCGTGCGCACCCAATCCAAATCCATTCGGGTCGGATGGTCTGCGGCAAACATCGATTCGAACGAAGTCGTCGATTGCAGTCGCCAAATGCCGGCGACACCCCAAATACCCAGGGCAACCCCGCACAGCACTGTGGGCCATGCCCATCGACGCAGTAGGTGCGCGTAGGCTGCGTAGAAGGATTGCGGAGAGGGCCCCGCAGCGCAATCGCCCGACGGCGGGAGTGCGGCCGAGGAGGTACGCCGTAATGATTCACTCCCGCGGTCCCGCCTGAGCACCAACCGCCGACGCATGCGTCCAATCTCCCCGGTAACCGCTGGAAAGACGGCCAGCAAGATACCAATCGAAACGCCGAGCCCCACGGCCGCCAGCACCCCGAAGTGCCGCACCGGTGCCAGTCGAGATACTGCCAGCGAAGCGAATCCCAGCATCGTCGTGAGCGCAGCCAGTAAACAGGGCCAGCCGCCCGAGGCGACCGCCCCCAGCCCCGCCAACGGCTGCTCCCAACCACCAGCATCCCGGAAGTATTTGGCCAAGTGGATGCCTGCGGAGAGGGTCAGCATGAACACCAGGGTGGGTACGACGATCAGCAACGCGTTGATGGATCCGACCCAGAAATTGGTCAAAGCCAATCCCACCGCTTGTCCGATCCCGGCCAGCGCCAGCACGATCGCCGTCATCGCCACATCCCGCAGACACGCATAAGCGATAGCCGTCGCCAGCAACGCGGAGGTGACCACATACGATTCCAGCGCATGCCGGCTGGCTTCATCGATCACATTCGCCTGCACCGGTTCCCCGGCCAGAACCAGGCGTTGCGCAAGCACCTCCCCCAGCACCCCGCGGGCAGACTGACGGACTGTGCCCAACAAAGCGGCCCGATGCGCCGTCGCCGAAGGCGAGATTCTCAGCACCAATCCCACCGCACCATCCCGACCAACGCCTTGGCCATCCATGCGGTCCAGAATGGCCTGGCGGCTGGCCCGCGGAAATGCTGCCTCCAGTTCACGCAAACGGTCCACCGGGTTTTCGACCGCCGCGATACCCAGTTCGGGGCGCAGCCGGCTGACCTCGCGCAGCCGCCGCGCCAGACTGCCCAACTGGGGGCTGTCGATCGTGCATCCGGGCCAAGAAATCAGCAAGGACTGATCAACGGCGAATCGCTGAAGAAACCGCCGGTATTGCTGCTGCGTCACATCGCGTTGCGGCAACCAACTGGTCACCTCGACCGGCGTGATCTGCGTTTGCGACACTCCCCACAGCAACACCGGCAGGAGTGCCATCACAACCACGGTCGCCTTTACCGACCAACGGTAGCTCAGCATTCCGGTTCGATCGTGGCCGTCATGCTGCCTGAGCACTTCACGGCCAAGGGATCCTTCCCGAAGGCATGGATCTGATCCCGCTTCAGCTCCGCATGCTCCTTGGTAGTGGTCAGCACGATCACCCGCCCGGTCGTGTCCACTTCCTTGGCCATCTCAAATGCTTTTTCAAAAGAGTGACCAAACAACTGGTGCAGCATCAAAATGACGTACTCGTAGGTATGCTCCGGATCGTCCCACAGAATCACGTGATACCGTGGTTGCCGTTTCGGCTTGGTATCCTGTTTTGCACGGCGCTTCGTTCGCACCATGACTTCGTCCAAGACCGCTTGATCCGTACTTGCCATTTCTCAACCCCTCCCTTACTGAACTAGTCGGACCTCGACCGAGTCGACGACACCGGCACGCGGCGTGCCCCTCGGCCCGCGCCAGATTCCCCGCGTTGAACAGGTATGTCTTCACGGAGTGGAATTCTCCGTGCGGGCGATCCCCGCCGCGCGTCGGGGCGGATATATTTGTGGGTCGACCTCCTTATTTTAACCACCGGACCGATCGGTACGGCAAGCACAACTGCAACTCTCGGCAAGGGTTTCCACAGCAAAATGAGCGATCTAAATGCGATCGACCGCTATCTCCAGCAAACTCAGCCCAGCCAGCTTGAATTGCTCAATCGTCTTCTCCGCATCCCGAGTATCAGTGCCGATCCCGCCTACAGCGGTTCGGTACGGGAAGCGGCCGACACGCTGGTGGAGATCTTTCGCGAACTCGGGCTGCAGGCGGAACTGATCGAAACCGACGGACCGCCGCTGGTGTATGCAGAAACGCCGGCCGTACCAGGTCGCCCGGTGGTTCTAGTATACGGACATTACGACGTCCAGCCTCCGGACCCCCTCGAATTATGGGAAACGCCACCGTTCGAACCGACTATTCGGGACGGAAAAATTTACGCCCGAGGCGCCACTGATGACAAAGGCCAGATGCTGACGCACGTTTTGAGCGTTTCCGCATGGCTAGCCACCGGCCAATCCTTACCGGTCCAGATCAAGTTCCTGATCGAAGGGGAAGAAGAGGTTGGCAGCGAGCAACTGGAGGCCTACCTGCAGCGCCCGGAAGCGGCGGATAAGTTGGCGTGCGACGTGGTGGTGATCAGCGATTCGACGCAGTACGGCCCGGACCAGCCAGCCATCACGTATGGTTTGCGTGGCATCGCTTATTTCGAAATTCATTGCTTTGGTCCGAATCAAGACCTGCACAGCGGTAGTTTCGGCGGAGCGGTCGCCAATCCAGCTACCCAGCTCTGTCGGCTGCTGTCGCAAATGATCGATGACTCAGGACGCATTCAGATTCCAGGCTTTTACGATGCGGTGCGTCCTTTGGAGGAATCGGAGCGACAAAACTGGGCTCGACTCGAGTTTGACGACGCCGAATTCGCTGCTCAAATCGGCGTGGAAGAACTCTTCGGCGAGGCAGGTTACACGACGCTGGAACGGCGATGGGCGCGCCCCACATTTGACATCCATGGGCTGTGGGGGGGATACGCCGGAGAAGGGGGCAAGACGATCATTACAGCGCGAGCCGGCGCAAAATTCAGTTTCCGATTGGTTCCCGACCAGACCCCCGAACAGGTCGCCGAGCAGGTTCGTGCGTTCGTCGATTCCCATCGTCCGCCCGGTGTTCGATTGGAGCTGATCGACTTGCACGGCGGCCCCGGGGTCGTCGTCGATCCGAACAGCCCGTTTATCGCTGCTGCCCAGGAAGCCATCACTGCCGCGTTTGGCAAACCAGCAGTACTGATTCGCGAAGGGGGATCGATTCCGATAGTTGCCAGCTTCGTGCAGCGGCTCGGCGCCGACGTCCTGTTACTCGGTTGGGGCCAGGACGACGATGGTGCTCACAGCCCCAACGAGAAGCTGAACCTGGAGGACTTCTATCGTGGTACGCGAGCCAGCAGTCGCTTGTGGGACACCTTGGCACGCGTGGCCTCGTCAGCATAATCGCCGGCAGACCCCGTGGCCCATTAGCGGCACATCGCTCCGCCACCCCTTTCAACGTCACTTTCACTTTCCCAACCGATGCCGTTGCAATGCTTGATCGAAAACTGATCCTGGAAAACCCTGAACTCGTTAAACGCAATTGCCAGCTCCGCGGGGTCGACGTCGACGTCGACCGGTTGGTGGAATTGGAGACCCTGCGTCGCCAGAAGCAGCGCGAGGCCGAGGAATGGAACCGACAGGCAAATGCCACCAGCAAGCAGATCGGCAAGGCTGCATCGGCTGAGGAACGAGAACAGCTAAAAGAGCAAGGGCGACGGCTGCGACAGCAGAAGGAAGTGGCACAAGCGGAAGTCGAAGCGCTGGAAGAAGAAATCCTGGAATTGCTGTTGCAAATCCCCAACCTGACCCACCCCGATGCCCCCGTGGGCAGCGACGATAGCGCCAACCTGGAGATCGCTCGGGGGAAAACGCCCCTGCCCGAATTCGATTTCCCGCCGCGCGATCACCTGG
>RFIQ01000160.1 GCA_003695565.1 Planctomycetota bacterium
GGAGGATCGAACGAAACCGAGACGCCCTTCCTAGCTTCTCCCCCCCGCAGATTAACACAGGAACCTCTGATTGCCATGGCGCACCCCCGTGATCACAAGAGTCCGAAACAACCTGGGATTTTCCCTGATCCTAACGCGCTTGCGCGAGATTTGTAGCGTATTATATCAATCTGCGCTGTCAATTCAAGTGTATGGCATGATGAACTCACGATTTTTTGCACCCGACCCATCTTTTTCAGTCGGTTAGGTGTTGCCCCCATCACCGGACGATTCGCCAGAGTGGTCACCCGAGGAGGGATCGTAGAAGCCGTAGGGGGCTCAGCGCAGCGCCGGCCAACATCTTCGGGTTCAACGCTTGGATAGGGAGCGCCGTAGCAGTCGCGAGGATTTTTGCATCTATTTGTTGTGCGGGATCGCTCGCGGGAATCCTTTAGCAACGTCCCGGACGGATGGGCCCGCTCCTTCAGGGCTTGGGGATGCGATGGGCGCGGAACCCAGGGCGGCGGCCGCGAGCGAGCGGAGCTCGCAGGGCGGCCCTGGCCCTGGGCTACGATGGTCCTGCCCCTTCGGGGCGTGCAAGGGACAGCAAAACAAATCGCTGCGCCATGTCATTCAGCCGGAGTGTGGTCGCCGGCGATTCTGCAGCATCTCGGTAGACGAAGCCGCGGGCATCGACGTCGGCCGAGTCTGAAACGCTTGTCCCCTCACCTGGCGCGTTCTGGTACGCCAGCCCGACGCCCCGCTTGATGGCTAGACATTCCTTTCGCGTTTCCTAAGCGTGTGATTCAAAACGATTTAGGGAATTGCGAAAGGTGGTTGGCTCCTTTTTTCTCTCAACAGCGTTGTTCCCAGGGCCAGTGGTGCCAACCTAATGGTGGCGAATCGATGTGGGGAAGTTTTGGACCGCTTCGCACGCTTCCCGTAGCACCGCACGCACGATCGGAAAAAACGGGCAACGCCTCAGACCGGTATTCGGGGCGTCGATGCGCGTCGTGCCAACCGATTTTTGTCCCGTATAGGGCAAGGCGTTCCCCTTCCCGCTACATCCCGAGAGCTGGGACGCGTCATTCGACGGGAGCCATGCGGCCAACAGCCTACCCAGGTTTGGCTAAACCCTGCCAAATAATGGGATTGCACCGACGGCACGGGGCCGAAATGAAGCCAAACCCCCAACAAGAGGGTGTTTCGTTGGGATAGTGGCGAGTAGATTTGTAGCGTTGTCCGAGGCAATTTGGCAGTTTGGTGGTTGCAGTTTACGCTGAATCAACACCTGCCTGGCCCGGGACATGCCGCGTTGCCCGGTATGGGGCATATCCCGTGGCTCCCTGCCTTCCCTCCCGCATTCCGGTGTCTCTCGCCTGATCAATTTCCAATTTAGCTACTCGTAGAAGAGAAACTCGATATCGATGTGCATTTTGGCAGTTCTATATCGCTTGGTACCGGAAAGTCCCATTCTTGTTGCAGCGAACCGAGAGGAGTATTACGACCGGCCTACATCGCCTCCATCCATCCAGTCGGGTAAACCGCGCGTTTTGTGCGGTGTTGACCAGCGGGCTGGGGGAACCTGGCTGGGGGTCAACCAGCACGGTATGTTCGTGGGTCTAACCAACCGGCGGGGCAACGTCGATCCGATTGGCGCCCGCAGCCGTGGTCTGCTGGCGCGCGAGGTCTTGCGTTGTACCTCGGCGCGATCTGCAGTGGATAAGGCGGTTGACGAATTGATGACGCATCGGTTTGAGGGCCTGAATCTGGTCGTTTGCGATGCGGAGAGCGGCTGGGTCATCCACAGCGACGAAGACCACGAGGTCGTAGCGCTGGAAGAGGGGCTGAACATAATCAGCAACATGAACGTCAATGATCCCCGCGATGAACGCGTCCAGTTGGCACACCGCTTGTTGACTTTGCAAATGCTGGACAGCCCCGTCAAGTTTTTGGCTGTGGCCAGCAAAGTCTTTGCCCGCCCGCCATCCTCCCCGGGACGTCCATCGATGGTCGTCCGCGGAACGGATTACGGAACGGTCAGCAGCACGTTGATCGCATTGAGCCCCAAGCCGCGGGACGCAATTTTCCAGTACGCTGCTGGGGCACCGGATCGCACCAAGTATGAAGACTATTCGCCCATGCTGCGCGATATCCTCAGCCGCGGCTTGCGGGAGGCGCGCTCCAAGGCCAAGGCGTCATCCTAGCACAAGCATCCGGAAACATCCGATCTGCTTCCCCTTCGAGCACTCGAGGTTACGTGCCCCTCGGGTGCTCGTTTTTTTTGCGCCGCGCGCATGGATGGGCCGACGCGGCGAAAGGCAAGTCTCTGCTATCGGCACCGAGCGGAAACGAACTAGCATGAGCCTCCCCCGCGAGCTGGCACAAAACCGGTTCTCGGGTCAGTACAATAAAGCCCACTAACTGCGACGCTGCGAGTTCGAACATCTTGATTGCCTTGCATGGCGGGAGGATCACCTTGCTACGGAAACTTGGGTCGATTTTCTTCATGGTGGTGTTGGCCAGCACGAATGGTGTGGGCGGGCTCTCACCTTCTTTTGCCCAACAGACAGTCCACCGAACCGCATTGGACGAATACGTGCACCGTCCGGACGATGCTTACCGGTGGCAGGTGGTGTCGGAAAAAACGGTGCCGGGAGGCCGGCACTATGTACTGGAACTCGTTTCGCAACGCTGGTTGACGCCTGCCGATGTCAACCGGACAGAATGGAAGCATTGGTTGCTGATGGTGGTGCCGGAAAACCGGCAGACGGACATTGGACTGTTGTGGATCGGTAGTGGATCCAATCGCAACGAAGCCCCCAGCGGCCCGGACTCTCGTTTGCAAGCGATTGCAAAGGCCACCCAGACCGTCGTCGCGGAAATCAAGATGGTTCCCAACCAACCGCTCGTATTTCATGGGGATGGCGAAGAGCGTTATGAGGATGATTTGATCGCCTACACGTGGGATCAGTTCCTGAAGACAGGCGACAGCCGATGGCCGGCCCGCAATGCCATGATCAAGAGCGCCGTACGAGCGATGGACGTGGTATCAGAAGTGACGGAGCAAGACCAAGGATCACCGCAAGTGCAGCGGTTTGTGGTTGCGGGGGCCTCCAAACGCGGTTGGACAACCTGGTTGACAGGCGCCATCGATTCCCGCGTCATCGCGATTGCCCCGATTGTCATCGATGTGCTCAACGTGGATCCTAACATCCGGCACCATTTCGCAGCTTATGGTTTTTGGGCTCCGTCGGTTGGCGATTACGTCGAACACGGCATCACGCAACGGCTGGACGCTCCGCGCATGCCTGAGCTGATCCGATTGGTCGATCCCTACTTCTACCGGGACCGGCTGCATAAACCCAAGCTCGTTCTCAATGCCTCCGGAGACCAGTTCTTTCCGCCGGATTCCTCGCACTATTATTACAATGAGTTACCTGGCACAAAGCACGTGCGTTACGTGGCGAATGCCGATCATGGTCTGAAAGACACCAATGCCCTCGACTCGCTGATCGCCTGGTACTGGGCGATCGTCCACGACAGGCCCTTGCCTGTCGTGACGTGGCAAGTGGACTCCGACGATCGACTGATCGTCCGGACCGTTATGGAACCGTCAGCGGTTCGGTTGTGGCATGCGCACAACCCCCAGGCGCGGGATTTCCGTTTGGAAGCCATCGGAAAGGCCTACCAGTCGCGTGAGTTGGACGCGGCAAAGGAAATGGCCGTCCCTCTCCAGCAACCAGACCAGGGCTGGGCTGCCAACTTCGTTGAACTGGAATACGATATCGGCGCGCCGGTGCGGTTGGTACTGTCCACCGAAGTGTTCATCTTGCCCGACGTGCTCCCCTACGCCGACAAACGCCCCGATTTACCTCCATCGATCACCATCCGTTGCCACATGGCTGCAGCGGTCGCCAGCGAGATGGCCGACCAGCCGATCCCTCCCCAGGTGGCTGAGCGGGTTGACGATGTGCAAATATCCAGCCGAAGCGTCGGTACGGATCGCGCGGTTGTGCAGATCAACTGGGTTCCCAAAGGCCGTTTCGAACCTAGCGCAGAGGCCGTTGCAGCCTGGCTCACCGCCTTGGGAGCCGCGGATTTCGATTATCGCCTCGAGTCGGGTCGACCTGAGCCGTTGGGGCCCTAATTGCCAAGGGACGTCAACCCCGGCTCGCACCGGCCTGTTCGCGGCCATCCAGTAGCTTTTTCCGTCGGGTCGAAGCGGCGCGGAACGAGGTGGACCCGACCGCGGGCGGGCCGTTGGTAAGGAAACCCCTGCAGGAACCCGAATGCACGAAGTTCGCAATTCTGGATCCAGTCATGCGCAAATTTCTTGTCGGAAGATGTTAGATTATTCAGAATGGTAAAGGAGACTTGGCGGCAGCTAATGCAAGCCCGCGCTCAAACGCCCAACCTCTCGCTCCAGTCTCTCTTTACTACCTGATCGTGGCGTTTCGATTCGATCTTCGCAGCAGTGCGCGGATCGGGTCTTTTGCTTTTCCCGTGGGAAATACTTTTTTGGGGAGCCAGGACATGACACGTAAGCGGCTTGGATTCACTCTGGTGGAACTGCTTGTAGTAATTGCAATCATCGGTATTCTGGTCGGATTGCTGCTGCCGGCGGTTCAGGCAGCCCGCGAAGCGGCACGCCGCATGCAGTGCTCCAATAACTTGAAACAGATCGGTCTGGCTCTGCTCAATTATGAAAGTACGCACAAGACGTATCCCATGGCGTGGTGGCTGACGATCCCCGGGGGAACCAATGTGGCAGCCACCAACGGGCGCGAGTGGGGATTCGACATTCTGCCCTACCTGGAACAAGGCAATCTTTACAATCAATATGATCAACGATATCCGGCGCTGAACGAATTGGGGCCCATCGCACAAGCCAATGTGGCCCTGATGAAGACTCCCATGGATTTTTACAATTGCCCCTCAGCCCCCCATGCCAAAGGCGAGATCTACAAAGGGGATGCCTCTGGGGCCGGGTTACCCGTAACGTGGGAAGCATCCGCTTCCGACTATATCGCCACCACCGGCGTTCGGGGTGCGTTCGCGCGAGTTGCGTACGCAGGCAATCCCGGCGGGTCGCGACACGGCGTGCTTCAGGTTTGGGGTGTGTTCGGCAGCAACCGCTCAGGGAAGATCGCTACGGTCATCGATGGTACCTCGAATACCATCATCATCGGCGAACGGACCGGAGGCGCGCAGATTTACGTAGGAACTCAACCGGTCGGCGCATTGACCAACTTGCTGGTCTCAACCAATGGAGGGGGTTGGGGAGATGTATTGAATGGAGAGAACTGGATCAGCGGAGCCCTCTATCCGTCGGCATTCGACCCCAACAACCCGATGCCCTATCTGCAAGAAGGCCCCTGCGGCATCAATTGCACCAACATTCGCGGGCGCAGCTTCCATAGTTTCCACACCGGTGGTGCGCAGTTCGCACTGGCTGACGGCTCGGTACAGTTCCTCAGCGAAAACACCGATGCGTTTATCATCGCAGCCATGATCACGCGCGAGAAAGGGGAGGTAGTCCAGCTCCCGTAATGGCGCCGACAACCAAGGCAGTTCTATCGATGTGGCAGCGGAATGCAAAGGCATGGACGCGGCAACCCGTCCGCGTCCGTGCCGATGGTACTTTTTGCTCTCTCTGGACTCACCAAGGAAACATGTGCATGACATTGCA
The DNA here is from genome assembly GCA_003695565.1 of Planctomycetota bacterium. Lineage (GTDB taxonomy): Bacteria > Planctomycetota > Planctomycetia > Pirellulales > Pirellulaceae > Aureliella. The sequence goes on from RFIQ01000160.1 coordinate 5,672, forward strand.
AAGGCAAAGACTATTTTGGATCGGGCTCAGCGGTTGGGTCCTGGTCGTCGGCTGTAATGGCAATGACCGCAACTGGAAAGAAACGGTGCCGGTAACGGGAGTGATCACCGTCAATGGCCAACCCGCCGAAGGTGTGCACGTTACCTTCCACCCCGCCGGTGGGATGGACCAGGCGCAGCCGACGGAAACCAAGGCCATCACTGACAAAGAAGGCAAGTTCGCTGCCTCCACTTATGTACTCGGCGACGGTGCGCCCCCCGGCGAGTATACGCTGACGTTTTCTTGGCCCAAGCTGAACACGATCAGCATGGCCTTCGAAGGTGATAAACTCAAAGGCAAGTACGATCAACCCGGCAAATCCCAACACAAGATCGTGGTAGAATCGGGTCAACCGCTGGATTTAGGCACGATCGACCTGAAGCCTTAACAAACATATGGATAGCAAAATGAAGACCTGGTCGCGTTCCCTGGGATTCCTACTGGCCATCTCCCTGCTGATGAGCAGCATCGATTCACCGGGTGTCCATGCGCAGCGCCCGTCCCGCGAGGAACTGGTGCGTGCCGACCGTGCCAAGGTCGAAGCCGAAGGATTCTGGATTTACAATGATTTGGACAAAGCTTACACGCAGGCGCGGCAGACAGGCAAGCCCATCGTGGTCGTGCTGCGATGCATTCCTTGCGAGGAGTGCGTCAAGCTGGACGATGAATTGGTCGATACCCACCCGGTAATTCGACCTCTGCTCGACCAATTCGTATGCGTGCGCGTCGTCGGCACCAACGGACTGGACCTGAACACCTTCCAATTTGATACCGACCAGTCGTTCGCGGTCTTCATGCTCAATGCCGACAAGACGATTTACGGACGTTTCGGTACGCGGTCCCACCGCACCGAGTGGATCGGCGACGTATCCTTAGAAGGAATGGCGGCAGCGCTGCAAGGGGCTTTGGATTTGCACCGGCAATACCAGCAGGGAGCTGCCTCCTTGACAGCGGCTCTAGCCAAGAAACGGGGGCCCCCCTTGGAGTTTCCCCGTCCCGAACTGTACCCATCCCTGAAAGACAAGTACACCAGTCGCCTGAATTATGAAGGAGAGGTCGCCAAGAGTTGCATTCACTGCCACCAAATCGGGGACGCGCGCCGGGAGTATTATTGGAGTCAGGGTAACCCCATTCCCTTGGAACTGCTGTACCCCTACCCGCACCCCAAATCGATCGGAATGGTGCTGGATCCCCAGCAACGCGCCACGATCAAAGAGATTCTGTCGCAGACACCAGCCGAGGCCACTGGTCTTCAACCCGGCGATAAGATCGAAGCCATGGACCGGCAACCATTGCTTTCGATGGCAGACGTTCAATGGGTGCTGCACCAGGTTCCAATGTCCGGCCGTCAAATCCCCCTGACCGTCTCAAGGGATGGCCAGTCGCTCGAGTTGACACTCGACCTGCCCGAAGGTTGGAGGCGGCGAGACGATATTTCCTGGCGTGTCAGCTCATGGCCCCTGGCTCGTATCGCACTAGGCGGCATGCGGCTGGAACCTGTCAGCGACGCAGAACGAAAAAGGCTGGGAGTTGCAGGCATGGCATTGCGGGTCAAGAGCGCCGGCAAGTATGGGCCCCACGCCACTGCACGGCGGCAAGGCTTTCAGCCTGATGACATCATTGTGGCCTACGACGGGCGGCGCGACCTGATGACCGAGGCGGCAGTCTTCGAGCACGTCACCCAAACCCATCGCCCAGGTGACATCGTAGAGGTGGAAGTAATGCGGGGTGCCAGGCGGCTGGAGTTGAAGTTGCCAGTTCAACCGTAGCCATGACTCGTCAAGGAGCTGCATCCGTGTTGAAATTGCGTGTGGGAATCGCCATTGCGGCGCTGGGCATGCTGGCGGCGACCTGTGTTGGCCAGAATCCAGTGCATCCGAATGTAATCGTGTTCATCGCGGACGATGTGAGCTGGAACGACTACGGTTGCTATGGAAATCCCGGTGTGCGGACGCCCCACATCGACCAGTTGGCAACCGATGGCATTCAGTTTCTGAATGCTTATCTTACGGCCAGCAGTTGTAGTCCATCGCGGGCCAGCATCATCACGGGGCGGTACCCACACAACACCGGACGGGCCGCTGAATTGCATCTGCCCATCGCATCCAATCTGCCTTGGTTTCCGGAACTGCTGCGGCAAGCCGGATATTACACGGTGTTGAGCGGAAAGAATCATATGTCGGTTGACCCCGAGGTGGGGGGCGAGAGCCGGCCACCAGCGTTCGACGTGATCGATCCGGGGCGTGCCCCCGGTAACTCCGGCGGCCACGCCCGTTGGGTCCAACACGTTCGCGAGCGACCGCGCGATCAACCGCTGTTCGCCTGGTTTGCGGCTTACGATGCACATCGTGGCTGGGACGCGGATCGGGAGTGGCGATCCGAATTGTGTGGCCCCCCGCATGAACCGGACGAAGTGATCGTGCCCCCGTTCCTGGTCGATGACGCCGCAACGCGCAGGGACCTGGCATCCTACTACAACGAAATCACGCGGTTCGACTATTTTGTCGGTCAGGTAGTCGAGGAATTGCGACGGCAGGAGGCTTTGGAAGATACGCTGATCTTCGTGCTGGCAGATAATGGTCGTCCCTTCCCGCGTGCCAAGACGCGTTTGCATGACTCGGGGATGAAGACGGCGCTGATTGCCCACTGGCCACACGGCATTCCCCGACCAGCCAGGTGTCGCAGCCTGGTCAGCGTGATCGACCTGGCGCCGACGATCTTGACGGCTGCCGGAGTGCAAGTCGCGCCCACCATGCAGGGAGTGCCGTTGCAACCGCTGTTTCAGGATCCTTCGGCCAGCGTCCGACAGTTCGCATTTTCCGAACACAATTGGCACGACTACGAGGCCCATGGGCGCGCGGTGCGGGACGGTCAGTTCCTGTACATCCGCAATGCTCGTCCCGAACTGCCCTGGCAGGGCCCGGCCGATTCGGTCCGCTCACCGTCACACCGCTCCTTGTTGGAGGCTCGGCGACGGGGCGCGCTGAACGCAGCCCAGAACGATGTATTTCTGGCGCCACGGCCGCGCGAGGAATTGTACGTCGTCGGCGATGACCCGCATCAAATCAACAATCTAGTGGACGATCCTCGATACGAAGGCGATCTGCTGCGGATGCGACAGACCTTGGATCGATGGATCGAAGAAACGGGGGATAGTGTGCCAGAGCGTTTGTCGCAGGATGCCTTCGACCGCGAGAGTGGCGAGCGGTTGCCTGTCAAAGGCGAATCGTATCGCGGTACGCCGCCGGGATTCGACCGTCAGGCATATCAGATAAATGCCCCTGGGCCGCGGTAGAGCAGCGCGGCCGGGGATGCTGCCGGTCAGGGGTGATGCCGACGGACGATCTCCAGACAATCAGCGTGCAAATGGCCATTGGAGACGAGTACGCTCGACGTGCGAAGCTGCAAATCGGCCCCCAATCCAGATGTGACGACGCCACCCGCTTCCTCGACGATGATCCGCGCTGCTGCGAAATCCCAGGGTTGTAATTGGTACTCGAAAAAGGCTCCGAACATCCCTTCCGCCACACAACAGAAATCGAGCGATGCAGTGCCGAAGCGGCGAATGCCATGTACGTTACGGCGAAAAAAATCAGCCAAGGCCGCCAGGGTTGCTTCCATCATTGCGCCCCGATCGTAAAAGAAACCGCAACCGATCAAGACTTGATCCAGCGACCGGGCCGCATCGACATGCAAGCGGTCTCCATTGTGAAAAGCACCACGGCCAGCGGATGCCCAATACCAATCACCGCGCACGGGATTGACCACGACACCGCAAACCGGTTGGCCTCGCTGATAACACCCCACGCAGACGGCGAAATGGGGGATGCGATGAGCGAAATTGTTGGTTCCATCCAACGGATCGATAATCCAAGCGAACTCGGATTCCGCAGTCCCTGCATGCTCTTCCTCGGCCAGAATGGCGTGGTGGGGAAAGCGACCGGATAGAACGGCGACGATGGCCCGTTCCGATTCGACGTCCGCATCGCTGACGAGGTTGTAACTCGCCTCGCCAGCCTTGCTACGCATTGCTACGCCACGGTGGAACATGCTGCGCACGATGCGTCCGCCGGCCAAGGCCGCTTCCGCCGCCGCACGCAACTCGTGACAATCCACTTCCAGCAAGGCGTGGGGAATCTGCAAATCCGAGTTTGGTTTGGTCATGGAACCTTCAACGTCGCCGTCGCGCGGATCTTGTTTTTCGTCGCTGGAACGGGGCAGCGATCCAACCGGGAACCGACCACAGCAGCATAGCCACCAGACCGATAGCGGCTAGGGGATACGCCACGTGGACATAGACAAATCGCACCTCGGGTCGCACCTCTGGCAGTGGGTCGGTCGTTGGATCGGTGGCGGCGGCATCCGCGGCCGATGGAACCGCCCTCAGGTCGGCCAGCAGATCACTTGGTTGACGCATGCGGATCCTGGTAGTTCCCGTCCCAAATGCCACCACGGCGAGCAGCAACGTGGTGATGATGAGAATCAGGCCCAGTAGCTGAATTCTTTGCAGGCTATGATTCACGATGGCGGGGCCTCCCGCATTTCGGGCGGAACCACCGATTGCTGATTCGTGATGCGGCCATCGAGCATGTTGATGCGCCGGTCGGCATACTCCGCCACCGAGGGGTCATGTGTGACAACGACCAGTGTGGTCCCCTGATGGCGGTTCAGACTCAGCAACAATTCCATGATCTCCTTCCCTGTACGGCTATCGAGGCTGCCCGTCGGTTCATCGGCCAACAGAATGGCCGGTTCGTTAGCCAGGGCACGGGCGATCGCCACACGTTGGCGTTGTCCGATGGACAATTGCCGAGGGAGGTGACTGGCTCGGTCGCCCAGTCCTACCAATCGCAGCAGGTTGACGGCGCGGTCGATGCGTTGGGCCAGCGTCCAATCGCTTTCAAACATCGGGATTTGGACGTTCTCTGTCGCGGTGAGATTGGGAAGCAAGTAGAAGGACTGAAAGACGAACCCAATCTTGTGGGCTCGGATCCGGTCCCAATTCCGCAATCGATGTAGTGGTTGGCCGTCCACGATGACCTCTCCGGCGGTAGGGCGGTCGAGGGCGCCGATGATATTCAGCAACGTGCTTTTTCCGCAGCCGCTGGGGCCCATCACAGCCACTGCTTCACCGCGTCGGATGGACAAATCGATACCACGCAATGCCTGGACTCCGCCGTCCTCATAGAATTTTTGCACGCCGCGGAGCTCGATAACCGGCGGGGCGCCGTCCTTGCTCGGTTCCATTGTGCTCTCCTTGTCCCCGCGGTGGGATAAACGCCTTGGCCCCCTGCTGCGGGCGCTGCCAGCTCGCCAGCTCGCCAGCTCGCCAGCGATCGCGAACTTCTGCGATTGCCAGATGGGCCAGTTCGCCTTTATAACCAAGCGGACCGCCAGAGGGGAGAGTCAATCCAGGAGGTGTGGCATGTTGCATCGTAGATACGTCGGGGCAATGCTTGCATGTCTATTCGTTGTGTCCCTGAGCGATCCATCGCCCCCAGCGATCGTCCGCGCCGACGATTCGCCCAAACCTCTGTCCCGCTTGCCGCCCGGAACGGTGGTGGAACCGCCCGCCGAACAGGGTTGGAATGCCGTTCTCTTGGTGGCTCGTCCCAGGTTGGCCAGCGGCGATGTGGACGCAATTCCCTCGACGATCGCCGCCACGGTGCGTAAGTTCGCATTGACATTGATGGCCCGCACTGAGCGCGAGGAACGGGCTGGTCAGCCGGCCTACCGATTGGTGGACGTGGGTGTGGGCTACAGCATGGACCACGACGGGAAACTGATTGTCGTGAGCGGTGATACGGCCGAGGAGCAGGGGATTCCACTGGGATTCATCGAGCGTCAATTGTTGAAGGAAAACGAAAAACAATTGTCTGCCACGCGCATTGTCGCTCGCACCTCGACCCTGCTGCTATTCGACGTACCGGCCATCATGCTTTTTGAAGGCCAGCATCAGGATTTTATCATGCGGCATTTCGTGTGGATCGATCGGCGATCGGGCGTGCACTCGATGCTCGTGTGGTTAATAGATCCATCGGAAAACGATCACTTGAAATTGACTGACAAACCCATGCGTTGGGTGCCGGCCGGCACGCGCGAAGAAAGAAGAATTCACGTGGACGCGTCCACGTTCTTGCTGGGGGGCATCCCCACTGAGCGTTCCTTTGCGCTGGAAGACCTTCCCCCTGGCCGGGACGTGGCATGGACTCCCGATGCTCGCAAGTATGCAAGTTTGTCCCGTTTTTCGACCGATCAATTGCGAGCGCTGGTCGAGGCCTTGAATGGGGCACTGCACCGTTTTCGCAATGCCCAACTCGACCGTGAACGCCCGATTTCCAAGTAAGCACCGCGTGCTCGGCGGTAATCGGCCATTTCACTGCGTAGCGTGAAGGAATGCGGCCGGTATTGCTTTTCCCATGCACTGCATCGAGCAACAACCTCGGCTGGCCTGACGAGGAATCTTCCACGCTACTTGGCTCGAGACTTGGGCCAGAAGCTCAGCCAAGATGAAGTAGAGGAGGAAGAAGAGGCCTCCGTTTCTTCTGCCTCATCGGACGCGGGGGCGGTGAGTCGTTCGGCCAGTTCCTGAAAGGCCCGAGTGATGGGCGCTTTGGGAGCTTGCTCAATCAAAGGGATGCCATTGTTGCGAACTTCGACCATCGTCCGGTAGTCATTGGGGATCTGCGCGAAGATCTCCTTGCCGATCGTCTCTCTGGCTTTCTTGAGTTTGATTTGTCCGCTCTCCAAGCCGACGCGATTCACCACGATTCGGATCTTCTCCCCCAACCCTTCCACTTCGTCCAGGGACATTTGCAATCGCACTAGGTTGCGCAAGCATGGCAGGTCCAACTGCACCACCATCAGCACATCGGTAGCAAATTCGAAAGCCGCCAGGTCCACCGGGGTATACGCTTTGGAGCAATCCAGGACGATATGCGTAAAGGTAGCTTTCAGCAATCCGAACACCCGGCGCAAACTATCTGGTGTGATCACGTCCAAATCCCGCAACTCGACGGGGCGCGGCAGCAGGTAGAGCCCCGAACTGTGTTTGGTGAGTGACTTCTTGAGAAGTTGAAAGTCGAGTCGCGAGATGTTCTCGGTCACATCCAGTAACGTATACTCTGGAATGGTATCCAGGAATACGTCGGCGTCTCCGATGGCCAGATCCAGGTCCACCAAGACCACCGAGTTGCCAGGATGACTGGCCAGCACGCATCCGAGGTTCACTGCCAGGCTGGTGCATCCGACTCCCCCGGTGACGCCCGCGACGGCCAGAACCTGAGCCGATCGCGCCCCGGAGGTAGACGTTCCGAATCGAATCTCGGCAATGCGATCCAAAGCGTCGGCCAGATCTTCGGGGTCGATTGGGGCGGGCAAGTATTCTCGCGCCCCGGCGCGCATGGCTTGGAGAATCAACTGACCATCGGTTTTACTAGCTACGGCCAGCACGGCGCATTGGGGCAGTTCGCGACGCAAACGTTCGGTCAGCGCCAGCCCTTTTTTCTCATCGGCATCCAAATTGATAATGCAGGCATCGGGGGCTGCCTCTTCCACGACGTCCAAGAAGAACTCGTAGCGCGAACATTCGGCCTCCAGCCAGACGGTGTCAATGGCCATCAATTGACGCTTCAACGCCTCGCGCGAAGCGTCGATTGGGTCTGCCAGGGCGATTCGGAGTACGTTGCTCATTGTTCAATACCTTTGATGCCCGTCCATCGAGGAGAGCGCGCCAGCGGCGGTTCGGTGATCAGGCATGGTGTTTGGGACAACGCGCGTGCGTCGGAACATGACTCCATCCAATTCGAAGGTTCAACGCATCTGTCCTTTGGTGGAAGCATTCTCGGTGGCAATTGCAGGGGGCTCCGGATGATTTGCCAATCGCGGTGCATTCGGCCCCGCGTAGCCCGAAACTGAGCCGGCTTCCGAACCGACTGGAGTTTCAGGCGGCGGCAACAAGGTACTCTCGGTGCCGGACACCCCTGGGGCCGGAATGAACTCCACGCCGGTTGGCCCGCACTCCGAACAATCCGACACCCCCGGCACCTCGATGTATCCCTTGCCATAGAATTCACGATCGGACGGGTTATCGGTATTCAAACCGGGAGCGTGCACCGGCACTTCGTTGGGATTCATGGGGCCCGAGAAATTGGGCGTTACGGTGATCAGCAATTCGATTTCGTTTTGCGTCTCGGTGTTGTAGCGAAATAGATTGCCGAGATAGGGCATGTCGGCCAACAGCGGCAGCCCACGCGAAATCGTTTCGGTGCGGATCTGCAACAGACCAGCAATTGCCAGGGTCTGGCCTGCGCCGAGCTCTACACCCGTCTCCACATACCGGCTGCGCAAACCTGGGACACTGATACCCCCGATGGTGACGCTCCGGGACGGGTCGATTTCGCTGACATAGGGTCGGACTTCCAGCCAGATCCGGCCACCGTCCCGGACTTTGGCCACATAATCCAGCCGCGTACCGAATTCCCGGTATTGGATGCCGAGTTGCCCGAGGCCTGACGGTACGACTATCGGAAATTCACCACCGGCATTGAAGCTGGCGGGACGCCCGTCCATGGCCACCAACGTTGGGCTGGCCAGCACCTTTACCAGATTGTTCTGCCGCAGTGCCCGGATGGCGGAGAAGAAAGCCGTTCCGTTCTCGATTACACCGAACTGAAAAGTCTCTTGCCCCGTCCCGGTGAAGGTAGTGCCGGATGCGGAGAGAATTCCCCCCACCGTGGATGCCACGGCGTCATCACCGTTGGCAATCGCCCAATCGATCCCCAACTCGCGCAGCTTGGTGCGCGAGATTTCCATGATTTGAGTTTCGAGTTGAACGGTATGGACACCGGTGACGGTTACTTTGTTGATCACCGTTGGGAAATAGAGTTCTGCAATGCTAATAACCAGATTCACATGTTCGTCACTGGTCACATAACCGCTGACGATGCACCCTTGCTGGACCGGCATTACCGACAGATTCGCATCGGGGAACTCGCGTCGCAGGATGGCTTCCAATTCCCGCACATCGCCGATAACCATGACCTCGATGGTGTGTATGGATTCGTCGGCGCCCAACAAATCGACTTGGGTAACCCCTGTGGCAATGGCATTGATCTGCAACCGGTTACCACCTTCCAATGGGATGGCCGTGATCACGTTGGGGTTCTGGATGCGCACGCGTTTGAAGGGTTGCCGGGCCGTGATCTCGCGGCTCGTATTGACCACCATTTGCACGAGCTGTCGCGAATTGGTGGACTCCAACTGGACGCTGGTGTTTGCCATCGACCACTGGCTGGTCAGATGCTCTTGTGCTGCGATTGGCTGCGTCGCACATGCGAATAGTGCGCAGCAGAGCATCCCTCCCCGCAGCCGAGCAATCATGCTGCGTTGGTACCAGGGCAGCTTGGAACGGCGATGTGCATTGACCATCCGTGACATCCTTCTTGGTCCCGTGATTACTCTGTTGTGCCGGTAGCATGCGCCGAGCCGGGCTGCGGCATCCTAACCGTTTTCGCCCTACGTGGCGCGGCAGGAAAAATCGCCGCATGACTCCCATGCACCGATCGCAACCAGGGACCTTGCCGCGTGTCGACTCGACCTGGCC
>RFIQ01000161.1 GCA_003695565.1 Planctomycetota bacterium
CCCCCGGCATTACCCAGGAGACGCCGGTCGTCGAGTTGACGCTTTAAGCGGAACCTCGCCCGCGCGTCGTGTCCCGGCTGGGATCCAATGTCCGCGAATGGTGTGCACTGGCCGCAGCCCGCATGCACTGTCGGCGGCCCCGGCGAGGGGCTCCTACGCCGCGCAGCAACACTCAGTCCACGGACCGGAATGCGTCGGGCTGCATCTCCGCCAGACTGACGGCTCGGCCACCAGCCACCACGATGTGGTCAATCACTCGAATCCCCAACAATTCCCCAGCCGATCGCAGGCGGCGGGTTACCTGGTGGTCTTCGCGACTGGGAGTCGGATCGCCCGAGGGGTGGTTGTGCACCAGCAGCACGGCCGAGGCGGCATCTCGGATGGCCGGCCGAAAAACCTCCCGCGGATGCACTAGGCTGGCATCCAGCGTACCGACGGTGATGCGATGGGTTTGGATCGGCTGGAGCTTCGTATCCAAGGTCACGATGTGAAACTCCTCTTGCTGCCCGTCCCTGGCCAGGCGCCCAAAGTGATGCTTGCAGAACCGCACGGCCGCATCGGTACTGTTGATGGGATCCTGTGGTGCCCGATCGCGAATGGCAGCCTCCACGCGTCGCCCCAGTTCGATGCCAGCCATGATCTGGCAATAGGCCACCTTGGAAACGCACCTGCTGATCTCTTTCATTTCGTTGAGCGAGAAGTGTGGAATCTTGTCCAACCTTCCCTCGAAGTATCCGGCAACTTTTTGACCGGCCTGCACAGCCGATTCGCCGCGGATTCCCGATCGGATCAGGATCGCCAGCAGGTCTCCGTTGGTCAGCCCGCTCGTGCCCTGCTCGAGCAACCGTTCCCGCGGACGCTCCTTCTCGGGCGACTGGCGGACGGGAGATCCACCATACAACTGAGCGTGAATCCACCGGTCCGCGTCAAACTCTTGAGGCGGAATGTGCCACACGTACCGGATACTCTTCGTCGCCCCATCGCCGCTGGCAACTCGGTGCAATGCATTGTCATTGGCCAACCGCTTCAGGATGTCGCGCACCAGACGAGCCGACACCGCCGGGCAGGCGGCCAACGCTTGGGTGTCATCGAATTCGACGTATTGCCGCACAGCTTCCAGGACGAGCTGGTATTTCTCGCGGCGTTGCCGTTGTTGGCGATCTTCTCGGCGGTCCTGGGCGTGGTGTTGCTGGTCCACCCGTCGGCCTCCTCTGGGAAGCGGGCTAGGTACGGATTTCTGCTCGGGCGCTGGCATCCCCCGCTGGTTGCTGGAAGGCTTCGGTTTGCAGGATCACCATGCGTTGATAGATGCCCTCCTGTTGCATCAGTTCTTCGTGCGTTCCGCGCTGGACGATTTTGCCATGATCGAGAACCAGGATCAAATCGGCGCGAGAAATGGTACTCAAACGATGGGCGATCACGAAGGCGGTGCGACCTTGCAGGAGCTGGTGCAGGCTGCGTTGGATCAGGCGTTCGCTCTCGCTGTCGAGATTGCTGGTCGCTTCGTCCAGGATCAGAATGCGGGGGTCGGCCAGCAGAGCTCGGGCGATGGCCAGCCGCTGTCGCTGGCCCCCGCTCAGCTTCACCCCGCGTTCCCCGATCCACGTGTCGAATTGATCGGGCAGTTGTTCGATGAAGTCGAGCGCCGCGGCCGCTTCAGCCGCCGCGCGTATCTGCGCCATGGTGACGCCCCGCCGACCGTAGGCGATGTTGTCCCGCACCGTGCCGTCGAACAGAAACACGTCCTGCTCGACGACGCCCAGCAGCCGCCGATAGGAATCGAGCGAGAATTCGGTGGCATCACGGCCATCGAGCAGGATCCGCCCCCGGGTGGGCTTATAGAACCGGGCCACCAGATTGCACAGAGTCGTCTTGCCGGCGCCGCTGCGGCCCACCAAAGCTACCGTGGTCCCGGCTGGGGCAGCAAACGAACAGTCTTGCAGAACATATCGTTCGGTCCCTGGGTAGCGGAACCAGACGTTCTGGAATTCGATGTCGCCGCGAACCTGGCTGGGGTGCAGCACCAGCGCTTGTGCGACGTCCGATTGCTCCGGCGGTTCGTCCAGCAGGTCGAGGATGCGTTCCAATCCCGCCAGATTGTTTTGAAACGACATTGCACTCGAGGCGATCGTAGCCACCGGCCCCAGCAGCATAGTCAAATAGACCAGGAACATCATCAAGTCCCCCAGGGTCATGGCGTCCTGCAAGATCCGCCAGCCGCCGTACAACAGCAACCCTGTCGACGCCAACGGGATCAGCACATCCCATATGACCTCGATGATCCGCGTCGCCCACCACACCATCATCTGCTGGCGCGCCAACAAGTGGGTGCCTCGCGTGTATCGCGCCGCCTCCGTCTTGGCACGGCCAAACGTCCTGACGACCCGGATGCCGCCGAAGGTCTCGGTCGTGGTCGCATCGATCCCTTGCCGGCGCGCGCGTATATCTTTGTAAAGCGGGCGGACGCGGTGAATCCAAGTGCGGTGGGTAGCCCATACCGCCGGCAGCAACAGCAGCCCCCCCAGCATCAATCGCCAGTCGACCAGAACCAAAACCAACAGACTGCCCACCAATTGAATGATGGCCCGCCACGGGTTGTAGAGCATGCTGAAGATCAGCTCGGCAATCCCTCCCGCGTCTTCGCGCAATAAGCTGGCTGCCCCTCCGCTCTTCAGCTCCTGGATGCGATGCAGCGGCAAGCGGATGGAATGTTCGAACACCCGCCGCCGAATGTCGGCCTGAACAAGATTCACTGCTTTGGTGGCATACCACCGGCCCCACAAATGAACAGTGGTTTGCAGCAAGGAAACAACCACCACGGTTGCAGCAATGGCCACCAACAACCCCATGGGAGTCAAGTGCCCAGCATACGGTGCCAACCACGCGGGCAGGGGATGAGGGAGGCGGGTGAGGACATAATCGATGGCGAACTTGGTGCCGGCCGGCGGAATCAGGCTCAGCAAGGTCGAGACGGTCAGGGTGGCCAGCGCGGCGAGGACTTTTCCCCGATGCGGCCCGACGGCCGACCAAAATGCGGCCAGGAGCTGCAGAAACGAACGCTGGCGCGCAGCCGGCGACGCCCCGCCGGCGCGAGGCTCAGCCCCGCCAGCCTGCTTCCGCGCGCGGCGTTGGCCGATCTCCGCAAGATAAGCGCGATATCGTTGACGGCTGGAACGCGTACTGCTTGAATGCTGGGACAAAGCTGGACTCTGGGTGAGCGAACGGGGAAACGGAAGTTTGCTTGGCCTCCTGCCGAATGCATCCTACCATGGCGGTTGCTCTCTATAGAGTACCTCGACGACATTGACTTCGAACTGCAATCCTGTGAACAACAATACCGACAGTTCGCCTGGTGACTCTACCGCTCCATCGACCAACCAAGCCCGGGAACGCTCCGTTGCTCCCTGGCTGAGGGAGCTTGATTACTTTTCCGCCCGCCAGCGATTTCGCCAGACGGCACGACAGATGGACTGGGAACTGCGGCAATGGCCGATCCAGGGACCAGCGGCTGGGGGCGTGCCGGATCTGACCATCGACACCGCCTGGCGGGACGCCGGGGCTAACGTGACCCTGGTCATTTCCAGCGGCTTGCATGGGGTCGAAGGCCCCTTCGGAGCAGCCGTGTTGCAGCGATTCTTCGAGGCATGGATGTCGTCGACCGCGCCACCACCGGCCAATGTGCTGGCAATCCACGCGCTCAACCCATACGGGTACGCGTGCGGACGGCGCGCCGATGGGTTGAATCGCGATTTGAATCGCAACTTTCTGTTAACCGGCCAGCCGTATAGCGGGGCGCCCGAACTGTACCGGCGGCTGAACTGGTTCATCAACCCTCCATCGCCACCACGACGACTGGATCTCGCCCTGCTGGCCGCACCATGGATCGTGGCCAGGTATGGCATGCGGCGGCTGGCCCAGGCGCTGGCGGAGGGGCAATACGAATTCCCCAGTGGACTGTTCTACGGCGGAGCGGGCGCGGCGCCACAGCACGAGGTCCTGGCCGGGCTGCTGAACAACTACTTGCACCAATCTGACACAGTCCTCCACATGGACTTGCATACCGGTTTGGGCACACCCGGGCAATGCATGCTGATTTGCGACCACGATTTGCGCCCCGATCAGCGGGACCAGATGCAGGATTGGTTCCCCGGGCACACGATTCGCCTGGTGGCACAGCAGCAAAGCGCGTACGCGGCGCGGGGCAGCCTGGGTCGATGGATCCACGCACAGCAATTCTGCCCCGATTTCCGATACGTGTGCCTCGAAGTGGGCACGCAATCGGCCGCACGCGTGCTGCTGGCCATGCGCGAGGAGAACCGCGCCCACCACTGGTCGGCTCCCCATACGCCCGCCTACCGCAGGGCCAAGTTGCGGATGTGGGAGGCGTTCTATCCCCGGCGTCCGGAATGGGCGGAGCGCGCAGCTTCGAGCGCCACCGAATTGATTCTGCACGCCCTATCGCGGCTGGGTGGAACGTAGGCTCGATTGGACACGAATCGCCGGTACGAGAGGAGAGCTACTGCGCCGACTTGATGCGCATCTGCCGCATTTGCGGCATCATCTCGTACACGTCGAGAATGGGCCCGTATGGATTCGCCCCTGGCAACTCAGAACGTACCAATTCGATGGGCAGCGCACTCAGGGCCTGGCCCGACAGGGCGTCGATCGGCAGCCATTTCTCACCATCCCAAGCTTCGCACCACATGAAGAACCGCGCGGTCAGCCGGTCCGCGTCGGGAGCCAGCCCGCTGACCACCCGCGCCGGAATGTCCAGATGCCGGAGGATGGCGCAAAGCAAAACGGCATGCTCCACGCAATCTCCGCGACCGGCGGTGGCGACTTCCGCGGCGGTCGCCACCGCGGCGTCGAATTGGGTTTCCTCGATCGCCTGGGCCAATTCGCTGGCCACATGCAGGATCTGGTCGGACACAGTGGAGGCCGACCCATCCTGCCATTTCGCCGCCAGCATCTCAACGGCAGGATCCTCACTGGTAATCGTCGCAGAGGCGGCCAGGGCAGATTCCAGCTCCTCGTCCGATGCCGGTACGGAGGGCTGGACCAAGGCAGCCCCCACGGTCTCGATCTCCAGTTCGAGCGCGCTTCTGGAACGGACCTGTTGGCGAGGCGAAGCGGGGATCTTGGTAAACAAGTCGACTCGTGAATCCACGCCGTAGATCATCCGTTCGGGCGGAGGTTGGGGGATTTCTCCACTCAGGGATACCCCGCGTTGGAGCATCAAATCCAGTCGAAACTCGTCGGCCACGCGTTGAGCGATGTCGGCGGGAACGCGAAACATGCTGGCCATTGTGCCGTCCAGTGTAATCGTCTTGTAGATCTCACCGTTGGCGTCGATCCAACTGCGCGTCCGCGTTCCGGTCTCGTCCAACAGCAGCGTGATATCGACTGGGGTAAGTTCGCGTGGCGGGCCATAGGGGAGAGTGGTCAACTCGGGCTGGCGCGCGGCTAGACGGGCCTCGACGATTCGGTCGGCACCGGTCACAAACATCCTCGCTTGCTTTTCTTCTCCGGGCTTGATGGGTTCGGCCATCAACATGGCCTGCAGACCGACCACGCCCCAGGTTCCCTCTGGCCAGGAAACCCGCTCCGTGCTGGTCTCTCCGTCCGAGGTGCGAGTGATTTTCAGCACATCGCCGGTCAATTCCCCTTTCACCGCGTTGACCTGATCGCCGATGGTCGTCGTCTCGGTAAAGCTGGCCAACTTGCCATTGGGATACTCCAGCGCCTCCAATTCGATGCGATATTGCAAACTGGAATCCCCATCGCGCACGCGATAGTGAGCCACGCGGTTGATATGCAGCAAGGAGGCGCCTTTGGTCACTCGAAAATGGATGTATCCCACTCGTCGGTTGCCGACGTATTGCAGATACCAGGCCTCCCAGGGCAATCGTGCGGGGTCGATCCACGAATCTCCCGGGGCAACCGTGTTGAGGCTTTCCGCCGGTGGTCGCTGGTCAACATCCTTCGCGTCGTCTTGATTCTCAGCGCCGGGCGGCGGTGGGACAGGAACTTCCACCAGGTTGGGCCGGTCGCAACCGCTCAGCCATGCGCACAGCAACACCACCATGACCGCCCTCGACCAGGGAGATGCGGCAAACGATTTCAGGTGAACCGCGAACGGCATGGTTTTTCTCAACACGTTGGACGAGACCAGCAGACAGTAGCGAACAACAAGATCCGACATGGCATTCAGATTAACAACGCGATGCCAGCCTGCACCAATTCTATTCGAATCGCGTTTCTTTTTTTCATCCTGAACATCGAAACTATTCCGATTTTTCCAATTCCCCGAATCGCAGCGATTCCCCCCGCCAGGAAACGTCTGCCATTTTGGAAGCTCCCCGATTCTTGACCGATTGCCCTGACCTAGTTTTGGGTGTTCGCGAATCGACGCGAGCCGAGCGATGATTCCCCCCGAAACTCGACTTGGATGAAGTGACCACTATGGGACCACAACCCGGATCGCAGACGACCTCCAATTCCGCTGGCGAATTCAACACCGATGCGCTGACCAGTTTCGGCAGCCTGAGCGAGGCTGAACTGGAAGCCCACTTGCGAGTCGCCGCCTACGGCGCCTTCGAACTGACCGATGCAGTGCGACCATCGATCGACTTGCAGGTCATTCCCCGCCAGGGCTTCCGCTACGATCAATACGAGGATGCGGAAAACAACCTCAAAGTCCCTGTGATCATGGCGGCCGCGTCGCGGCAGCGATTGTTCGATTTGTTCATCGACATGATCGGAACGTTGGGTTCGGTAGTGGATGTCGTGCTGGAAACCAGCCATTACCACACACGTGGCCACCAGGATTGCTACCGAGAACACATCGACATGCCGGTGCTGAAAAGCACCCTGTACGATTTCGAAGACTTGCTGTTGAACGATGGTTGCACGGGCATTGCGGTCCTCAACCCACGCCGTGGACAGGAAGTCCAGTTCGACGAGCACAAACTGATCATCGCCTACGGGTCCCCGCTGGAATCGTTCGAACGTATCTTGATCAGCCACGACGTGTACCTGGATAAAGATATTCGATTCATCACCGAAGCCGAGCATGTGCATACCAGCAGCGAAACGCGGTATCGGCAGTTCGAACAGTTGTGCATGCGACTGGGGATGGAAAGCGAAGCACGCGACGATGCAGAAACCGTCTGAGTGCTCACCCAGGTGGGCATACTCGACATCGGCGAGCGCGCCGCGTCCGCTCTCGCTCCACATCCCCGCCCGACTGAGAAGCGACGTCGGGAATCAAACCAGGTCCTGAGCGCGGCGACGATTCCGGCGTCGACTGCATCCCTGACAAATCCCCTGGATGATCAATCGATGGGAGCGCACCCGGAATCGATGTTCGCGGGCGATCTCATCCCGCAACCGGACCAGTTCTTCGGATTGAAACTCCGTCAACTCACCGCATTGTACGCAGTAGAAATGGTCGTGTTCCGGGTACCCATAGTCGTGCTCGTAGACACTTCGCCCATTCAGTTCGAAGCGGCGAAGTAATCCGGCGTCGACGAACTCCTTGAGAGCGCGGTACACCGTCGGACGACTAACGTAGTTCGGCGCGCCTTTGCGTGGCAGCTGTTCGATGAGCTGGTCCGCGTCGAAATGCTCGTGCCGACTGAACACCTGCTCGACCAGAAATCGCCGCTGCTCCGTCATCCGCAATCCTTTGCTGGCCAGGTATTCCTCGAAACGCTGCAAAGGAGTCTGCGAGACGGGAACCGAACCGAGCGAGTTCTCGTCTGGTTTCGAGTTTTTCTTTTTCACACTACACCTGACGTCTACGATGGCACATGGCCGTGGAATTCATGTCGTCAGTGGGCCTGCTGCGACCGCCGACTACCTCACCCGCTGCCTGCTCTCCTTTGGGTACAACGCCATTCTACGGGAAACGACCGGAGTCCGCCAATAAGCCTGCGGGTATCGGAGGGGGGAATCTAATGGGAAGTCCCATGGGTTCGGCCCGTCCGGTGACGTGCTCCCACGTCCCGGTCGCTATACGCGGCGGCATCGAATCACCGAGATTAGCAGCCGTCAAATCGGATCAGGCGGTCAGAATCAGACGCAGTCCCGTGAAAATCATCACAGCGATCATGAAACCGAAGATGAGACGATTGCCCTTCAGCATCGCCAGCCTTGCCCCAGCCACACCTCCCGCCACATTGCCGATCGCCATGATCAGTCCGGGTACCCAGTCGACCAGTCCATGCCGCACGAACATGGCCGTGGCCAGCAAGGTAACCAGAAAACCGATTAAGTTCTTGACGGCGTTCGAGGCCACCAAGTCCCCCGTGTTCAACAGACTCATCGCCAACAGCAACAGGATCCCCATGCCGGCCTGGATAAATCCGACATAAACCCCGATGGCAAAAAAAATGAGCGTGGTCCACCACCAGTGCGGCTCAACGCGACGAGGCTGATCCTCCACAAACCGGGCTGGCCGGAGCAGCATGATCCCGGCCATGATCAGGAACATAGCGCCGAACAGCGGTTGAAAGGCCTTGTTCGGCAGAGTGACCGCCAGCTCCGTTCCCACCGGAACGCCCAGCAGCGTGGGAATCGCGAGCTTGCCCGCCAACCGTCGATCCAATCGACCGTGCCGGTGGAAGGTAACGCTGGCGCTGGCGGAGGATAACAAAATCGCCACGCGGTTCGTACCATTGGCCAACCGCGGATCCATGCCGCAGAGAAACATCAGTGCGGGAAGCGTCAAGAAACTTCCGCCGCCAGCCAGGGTATTGATGACACCGGCCAGAAAGCCAGCGGGTATCAACAGCGCGTACCACAACCAATCCATGCCCCAGTCTATGCTCCGCTGAAGAGTCTGTATCCGCCAGCCCACCGCGTCGACGCCATCGGCGGCTCGGCGCACTCCCGCGGTCGGCTGCCCACGAACTTACTGCGGACCTGATTCTACGCATTGGACAGCATTTGGACACGATGGTCTGTGCCAGACTTAATGGCTCCTCCCCGTTTCTCCTCCCGTTGGGCGCCCTGCGATCGGACAGGAGAGCGAGGGCCCACGATTCATGCGAGGCGGTTGACCATGCGCAGCAGCGCGGCCACCAACCACCCGACGACAAAGGTTACCGACGCTCCGATCAAGGCGAACCACGGCCAGGCGACGGTGATCGATGTGTAGGCCGGCAACAGGAACTGCAACCCTGCCAGCACCCCCAAACCACAGGCCCCTCCGATCAATGCCGCGGACTGTCCTACCCAATCGGTGAACACGCCCAACAGGAACAACCCCAGCAGCGTTCCAGCGGAAAACCCGGCAATCGTCAGCGCATTGGCCACGACGGTCTCGCTGAACGTAGTCGCCCATATGGCGATGCCGATCTGCAACAGACCGAACAATACGGACACTCCACGGGACACACGCAACGCGTGCCGCGGGGATGCAGGCGCACGGCGAAAGGGGAGATAGAAATCGTTCACAATGGCGGCAGCCGAGGCATTCAGAGAGCTGGACAATGTGCTCATCGCCGCGGCCAGAATGGCGGCCAGCATCAGGCCGATCAGGCCGGTGTTGCGCGGAAAGGAATGCACGATGAAGTGCGCATACACTTCGTCGGTCTTGGCAAACACGATATCGGGCTGGAATGAATAGTAACACGCCAGTTGCACGCCGATGAATAAGAACAATGCGAATTGCAAAGCCACCACCAGGGCGCTGCACACGATTGCTCGACCCGCATCCCGCTGGCTGCGAGCGCTCAAGTATCTCTGGACCATCATCTGATCGGTGCCGTGCGTCCCCAGAGTCAACACGGCGCCACCGACAAGTCCAGCCCAAAAACTGTAGGGGTACGCAACCAGCCACCCCCAGAATCCGGAAGTGGAGTCGGGCGGCGGCGCAAAGGCGAAGACCTGCAGTTTACCTTCACGGTCGGCATACTCCATCAACGTCTCCCAGCCACCGGGGATGGCGTCGAGCAAGAGGAACACCGACGCAATGCCACCCAGCATATAGATCACGAATTGGATGCAATCATTCCAAACGACCGAACGCATACCACCCATGTAGGTGTAAAAAATCGTGGTGGCGCCGATGGCAACAGCGCTGGCCGCGAATGACCATCCGGCAATCTTTTGCAATACGATAGCCGCCAGGAACAACCGCAGACCGTCGCCCAGATTGCGCGTGACCAGAAACAGAGCCGATGCCGCCAGGGTAGCCGATGTTCCGAA
>RFIQ01000162.1 GCA_003695565.1 Planctomycetota bacterium
GAGAGAAACTCGTGGACTACTCAGTGGCTGCGGCGTCCGCGACTTGAATATCGCTAACTTCGATGCGGGTATACGTTTGGCGATGCCCCGTTCGGCGGCGATAATCCTTGCGGCGACGAAATTTCTGGATGTAGATCTTTGGCCCTTTGACTTCGGAAAGCACTTTGGCCGTCACTTTCGCGCCAGCGACCTTGGGCGTGCCGACCTGCAAGCCATCATCGGTGCCAATCGCGAGAACATCCGTGAATTCAATCGTCCCTCCGATTTCGGCGGACTGGCGAAGATCGATGTCCAATCTCTGGCCTGGAGTCACTTTGTACTGGCGACCACCGTCAACGATTATTGCGTACATTTCTGCCAGCTCAGCAATCAACAAGGGGAAAACAGTCGGGAAAATCTCGACGCAGGGCGCGAGGCGGCTGGCCGGATCTCATCTCACTAACGGGCCCATTTGGCACCGCGACCATGGGCCGATTCGGCCTGGGAACCGGATAAGTCTAAACGCCACTGCGGAATGCGTCGAGCCCTAATTCTCTTCAGAATTCCAGCTTTTCTGCCGAGCTCGACCCCGGGATGTGACCCAAAAATGCTGTGGGAGCCGAGCGGAGGTTTTGCTACAAGCAGAGTTGCGATCGACCGGTCCAGCCCTGATCTTCCACATCGCGTTGCTCTTTCCACCGGCGAACCTCGGATCGGCGACAAGATCTTCGACTTATCGGCATGCCGAAGGTCGCTTCCTGTCAAGTTCAACTTCAACTGCTGCCTCAAGCATGAATCGGCTACGCTCCCAACAGCTCGGCCCATCCTGGACCCATGTCCTCTGCCTGGCGTTGCTCGCCGCATTGAGAGGGGTGATTGCCACATCGTCTTTTGCCCAAGACGACATCGCGCCGCTGCGGAGCAGCTCCCCCGTGGTCGAATTCGAGTTGCGGATCACGTGGGGCGGCAGCTCGCCGGAGTTGCTGGAATTCGTGGCGGAATTGGACCAAGGTTCTATGGAGGTCGTTCGCAATCTTGCCGCCGAACCGGAATCGATTGGGGCAGCCTCGGAGTCCAGCGGCCAGCGGCTGCGGGTGGCGATCCCTCGGCCAATCGTTTTTGCCGGGCTCGATGCTCGACTGCGCGCGCCGCTCGACGGCCAACTGACATTGAAGTTAGTCAATCGATCGAAGCGCGTTACATCGGAACATACGATCTGTGTCGAGGATGCCCTGCGGGCCACAGACAGTTGGGTGCGGGAAGTGGACCAATCCGACCATCGCCTGGCTGTCCAACGGCTGGCCAGCGATCGGTTGCGCGTCTTCGCAGAGCCGGCCGATGAAATCCTGATCGCGGGGTCGCGATGGCAATTGACCGTGGGAGGCACCTACACGGGCCTCCCGGCCGGCTCCTACCAATTGCGTGCAACCGTCCGCGATGCGGACGGCCGCACGGTGAGTGAGCAAATCCAACCGGCTCAGTTGGACCACACGGGCAGCTTTCCCTTGCGGTCTATACATATTGATGCGCCCGAGACAGAAGGCCCCTACCGATTGGTACTGGCTTTGGTGGGAGAGCGGAGTCTGACCGCCCTGCTCAGTCGGCCACTCGAGTTGACTCGGGTGATCGACTTCGTGGTCGTCGACCCGCAAGCACCGCAACCACGGATCGCCGGATGGCAGACACTGACCACCATTGACGCGGCGGACTATGCCCAACAATCGCCGTGGAGCCGTTGGCTTCCGGGCGGTTTGAGTAGTACGGCCAGTACCTGGCGCGGGCTGCGCGCCACGCGACTGGCTTGGACTGCAGCGCGGCCGGTTCGCGTTGGGACCGCCCGAGCGCGGCGGCTGAATCTACGGCAGTCGGGATCGACCGACAGAGACGAGGTGTTGCAGCTTGCCGCTGGATCGTGGATCGCGATTCCCTTGACGGGGCTGACCCCGCAAACCCCGCACCGAGTCCGGGTAACCGTCCCCATCGACCAACCCATGCAATTGGGCGTAGCGTTCCGAAGCCAGAATGGACCGCTTGTTGGTTCGCTGGGCAACGATTTTCAGTTGAGAATCGCCCCTCATGAGTGCCGCGCCGGGGAAGTGGCGGACTACGACCTGCTCTTTTGGCCCACCGATGCTCCCGCGATGCTGGCCTTGTGCAATTTGGACATGGCGGGGGACGCCTCGATCGCCCGCGTCGCGGTCGATGCCGCAGTTATCGCTCCCCATCGGCCCAACGATGATTCCGACGGTAGCCAACCCGGTGCCGAGGGATCATCACCTCCTCGTCGCCGCATTGCCCTCTACTTGGACAAACCCTTGCTGTCGGAGTACTTTGCAGCACCCAAGGAGAGCGATCCGGCGACGGGGCGGCACATGGCCACGTGGAAGACCTGGTACACCGCCACGCAACGACTGATGCAATTCATGCACTGGTACGGATACAACACCTTGGTAATCGATGCGCTGTCCGACGGCGGCGGAATCATGCCCAGCCAACATCTGCAGCCCACCCCGCGGTGGGACGACGGTGTCTTCTTCTCCGATGGACGCTCCCCTGGCGTCAAGGATGTACTGCGGCTGATTCTGCAACTGGCCGAACGGGAGGGTATCGACGTCGTCGTCGGCCTCGAACTGAACACGCGTTTGCCTCGCCTTGAGGGTCGGGCAGGGCGTGACACGAGCCTCTGGCAACAACCTCTGGACGATACGTCTCCAGGAAGCTCGCGGCGGTTTTACAACCCATTGAACCGCGACGTGCAAAATGAGGTAGTGGCACTGATGCGGGACCTGACGCAGCGCTACGGCCAGTTTGCCAGTTTCGCTGGAGTACAACTGAAGCTGGGGCATGATTCCCACTTGTTGTTCCAGGGAGATCGCCTGGGATTCAATCCGCGATTGGTGGACGAGTATCAACAAGCGGTGGGAGCGCGTCTGCCGCCGGAAGCCCGCATCGCGGAAGTCATGCAGGGCCCGATCCGCCTGGCATTCTTGCAGTGGAGGGCCGAACAACTAACCGATTTCTTGGTTCGCGTTGGAGACCTTATCCGGTCGGGCAACCAATCGCGCCGGCTGTTTCTGAACACCGGCCCTCTGTGGGACTCTCCGGCGGATCCACAAGCATTGTCCAATCCCGAAATGATGCTGCGTGCTCCGCGCGAGTTCCTCATCACCATGGGCATCTCCCCGGAAAAGATCGACCGGGCGGAGGCGGTGGTGCTGCTGACCGCCCACCTGCACGGTGCAGAGCCGCTGCGCCGCGTCCAGGAATGGATGCGGGAGGGTGCGAAGGAGCACGCCACCTCGTGGGCGGACCCCTTCATGCAACAAACGGTTTTTTGGCACCGTGCCCATTCTCTCTCCAGCGATACTGAGTCGGCGTGGGTCGACCGTCTCAACCTGGCAACGCTGTATCCTTTCGATGTGGGAGGAGCGGGAGGCATATCAGGAATCCTCAGCCGACAACTGCACACCCGAGATGCATGGTGGTTGGCTGTCGGTGGTTGGGCACCGCTGAATCTGAACGACGCGGGTGTGCGCGATGTCATCGCCTCCCTTTCGCACGTGCCGGCCATTCCCCTGATGGACGTGTCGCCCCGGGGAGGAAAGGGGGCGGTCACGATTCGGACAGGAGCTACCCCGGAAGCGGCTTGGATCTTGATCATCAACGCAAGCGGCTGGGAGGAAACCGTCCACATCCGCCACGTCTCGGCCCGTCCCGAGGTCCGTGCGCGGTTGATCACCGCCCCTTCTACCCCCAGGGACGCAGCGGAACCTCCGCTCGCACCACTCCCCGACGACTGGTCCTTGGCGGTCGGTCCTTACACCTGCCAGGTCTATCGAATCGACGACCCGGAGTGGCGAGTCGTGCAGACGACTGCTGAGTGCCCGCCGGCAACGACCGCCATCGTTCGAGAACAGTTGGACACACTGGAGGATCGCATCAACCGCGCCTCGGACCCCACCCAGCAGCAACCGCTGCCGGGGCTGCGCGGAGGGTTCGAACAGTGGACTGCTGCGGGTGACCCTGCAGGGTGGACGCGCTCCTCCCTGCCCGGCGTCCAGATCGCCGCCGACGACCGTTTCCCCCATGGGGGGAGACGCTGTGTACGCATGGTCGCTGGCCGGGAGGTTGCCGGTTCGGCCTGGTTGCAAAGCGTCGCGGTACCGCCACCCGAATCGGGGCGGGCGACGTTCCGAGTGTGGCTGAGGAGCGCCGAGCCCGAACCGGCAGTTCGATTGGTGGTTTCAGGTCGAACGCGACAGGGTCAGCGCATTGAGCGTCACCTGGAGGTGGGCCGCGGCACATCCCATCCGATCCCAACCGATTGGGGCACCCGCCCCTTTACGTTGGTAGCCGACAATTTGCCTTCTGAGCAACTGGACGCCATTGCATTTTCCATCGAAATGATTGGCAGCGGCGAGCTTTGGATCGATGATGCGACGGCCGTTCAGTCCTGGATCACTCCGGATGAACGCATCTACTTGCACGGCGAATTGCTGGTCGCTCGCGAGCAATTGAACGCCGGCAACCCATTCCCATCCTTCGCCCTGGTCGACGGATTCTGGGGCCAGTACTTGGAACGCTTTGCGCAACAAGAACCGGGAGGCACCCACGAAGACCCGGAAAACAGTTCCGACCGCCCGACCGCCACATCGCCTTCCGGCGGCTCCGCTTCCACCGCGGCCCCCTCTTCCCGATCCACGTCCTTCCTGCAGCAGATTCGCGAATCGTTGCGCCGGAGATGGCGAAAATAGGCGATCATGCCGGCCGGCCGATCGTTAACCGCGGCCCTAGGATCCGCCCCCGCATCGCGCCTGACCGGCGCCGGAGTCGGAGCGATGCTGCCCCAGGGCCTGGCGTCTTGAGGTCTGACCTCTGGGCCCTATGGCCCCGGTGCCGGCGTCCCAAGACTGCTGCATCGTGCTGGCATTGCCTGGCTCCGGCCCACTGCGTCTGCTGGCGAATCCCTGGCTGCACCCCGCCCCCCGACGGATGGAATATAATGCCAGGGAACGTATACCATCTATTCCTTGGAGCTTGATCGAATGATGCCTCGAACGCCTCCGTCCAAGCGTGGCGGTCTGCTTTTGGTCTTGGCGGTTGCCGGATGCATGGGAAGCATTTTCGGATGGGGAAACATTCATCCGGCCCTGGCCGACGACCCCCAAACCGCTCCGGCCAGCAAGGGTTCGCCCGCTGCCGATTCTCTGTTCGCCACCCCACCCGTCGTCCGCCCCAACCCCATCGAACGCGCGCCGCTGATCGCACTCATCGAATTCACGGCCAAGGTTCCGGTGACGGCCGCGGTGGAGGTGTTCGATGGACGCAAGCGTTGGGAGCAACCATGGCATGCCCAGCCTGCCACGCACCACTCCATCGCCGTGATGGGATTGCGCGCCGACACCCTCCACTACTGCGCGTCAAGGCACACGACCCGGCAACCCAGCGAGAGGAATTGAGCCCACCGCTGGAATTCCACACGCCCCCCCTCCCCGCGAACTTTCCCCCGCTGGCGACAACCCTGGCCTCGCCGGCCAAGATGGAACCAGGCATCACGTTCTTCGCCGTGAATC
>RFIQ01000163.1 GCA_003695565.1 Planctomycetota bacterium
AAGAGAAAAATTCCGCAAGGGACAGTGGCGGAGGGGACGGGACTGGGGGCGAACGTTCTCCGACTCTAAGATACTGTTTTTATGGGTATAAACTGTCACTGGAAAAATCATCCGCTCAAACGCGACTGATCCAGCCACCGTTTCACCGGGCACCTTCGCTTCCACTTGACCTTCTGTCAACGGCGCATTCCAAACGTGGCCGAGTATTGCTCCGCCGTTTACATGCAAGGCCCACAGGCCGAGGCAGACTGCCACCAGCACAGGAGCATCCGCGCCTCCCGAAAGCAACGCAAGCCGTGTGCCAGCGAGCGCGATCATGACATAGAGCACGGTCCAGACCGGCCCGAACAGCCACGAAGGGGGGCGGAACGATGGGGCGTTGAGGCTCTGATACCAAGTCCCGCCCACGTCGGAAAATGCGCCCGAGTCCGCGGCGGCGAAGGCGGCGGCAAAGAAGGGCAGCGCGACCAGAACGGTCGTAATGTTCATCGTGAATCTCTTATCGACGGGGGGTGATGCGGCCTCAACGCGCCCAGTATCGTGCCGGGTTCGACAGAGAGCAATGGGAAACGCTGTTGTCCAGACTTTGCTGCGCCGGGATCAACATGACCCGTTCGAAGCCTGTGATGCAAAGCTGGCGAAGTCGGCCGCCGCTATGCTCTTGGTCCAGCGCAGCATCGGCACGGCGTAGGCGTCCACCGCAGTCCGCGCGGCGTCGACGGAGCTCTCCCGCATCCCAAGAGCCGCGTCGATCTACGCCAAACCATTTGAAGCAGCTTGATGCCAGCGTCTTTGACCGCCGGATACTGCTCTTTCGTCGCATCATGGATGCACGGCATTGGCTTGAAACAGGGCCGAAAGCTGGGTTGGAAGTTGGTAATCCCACTTTGACGCGCTCTTGACAAACAATCGCTGCATCTCTTGTCGTTTCATGGCAAGACTGGGACATGAACCGTCTCAATCTGGATCAGATCCGCACCTTTCTGCACGTTGTGAGGCTGGGTGGCTTCGCGCGCGCCGCCGAAGCCCTGGGCTTGACGCAACCGGCAGTGACGACGCGCATCAAGAACCTCGAAAGTAGTATCGGCGCCGAAGTCTTTGCCCGCGCGCCGGGTGGACCGCGGCTGACCGCCAAAGGCGAGACTCTTCTGCGATACGCGGAGTCCTTTGAACGCCTTCACGGACTGATGGAACGCGACATTGTTTCAGCTGACGCTGTCGAAGGGCGGCTGCGGCTGGGCGTATCGGAAACTATTGCGCAATGCTGGCTGCCACAACTTGTTGGTCGCCTGCACACGACCTATCCGAAGCTCGAAATCGAGTTCAATGTGGACATTTCCACCAACCTGCGCGCTTCTCTTCTAGGTGGCGCAATCGATCTTGCGATCCTGCTCGGCCCCGTGTCCGAATTCTCGGTCGAAAACGTTGACCTGCCGGTGTTCGATCTTGCCTGGTATGCCAGCGCCGACTTGCCGGCGATGGCGGATCCGGCCGACTATTTTTCGCGGCCAGTCCTGACCTATGCGCGCCAGACCCGACCTTATCGCGAACTGCGGCAACTTGTGATGGACAAGGTCGGACCTGACGTCGCTCTCTTTCCATCGTCGTCGCTTTCGACCTGTTTCAAGCTCGTCGAGGCTGACCTGGGAATCGCCGCTCTTCCGCGAGCGCTGGGCCAGCCGCTTGTCGCGCGAGGAGCGATACGAGAGTTCGACCCCGGCTGGGTTCCGTCACCTCTGCACTTCACCGCGAGCTTTCTCGGAGAACCGTTGCGTCCCGTCGTTCAGACGGCAGCAGGATTGGCAAGGGATGTCGCTGCAGACTTCGACACTAATAAACTTTGTTAATATTTCTTGCGAAGAATTTTTGATTGGATTTTATACAAGGGCGTTCGTAACCTCCTGACAGTCCGCAGGAGGTTTTCTTGTCAGAAACTCATCAGAACGTGCGCAAAATGGCCCTTGCCGATCTCCGGCAGGAGATTCGTTCTGGCCGTTATGTCTCGCATACGGCGGGACTGGGAGAGGGCTTTCTTCAGACCAATCTGGTGATCGTGCCCGAGGCCCACGCCCTCGACTTCATGCGTTACTGCCAGCGCAACCCCAAGCCTTGCCCGCTGGTCGGCGTCTCCGACACCGGCGATCCGATGATGCGGACGCTGGGCGCTGACATCGACATCCGGACGGACGTGCCTGCCTACAACATCTACCGGCAGGGGCGGCTGGAAAAGAGCGTGACAGACATTCGGGATTTGTGGCGCGAGGACATGGTCGCCTTTGCGCTCGGCTGTTCCTTCACCTTCGAGCGTGCGTTGCACGAAGCCGGCATTCCGGTTTGGCATGTCGAGAACGACACGACCGTGCCGATGTTCCGCTCCTCCATCGAAACCGTGCCGGCCGGGCCGTTCCGGGGCAAGATGGTGGTCAGCATGCGCGCGATTGATGAAGCGCGCGTGGAAGAGACTGTTACCATCTCTCGCCGTTTTCCGTTGGCCCACGGGGGACCGGTCCAGGTCGGCGATCCGACGGCCATCGGGATCGCCGACATCAACCGTCCCGACTGGGGTGATCCGGCGCCGGTCGCACCAGGCCAGGTTCCGGTGTTTTGGGCCTGCGGTGTCACACCCCAAGTGGCTATCGAGGCCGCGCTCCTGCCGCTCGTCATCACCCATAAACCCGGCCACATGCTGATCACCGACGTACCCGAAGACGCCGAAGTTCCGATCCTGACCACGCGGGCTTGACCACAATTCAACCCATCCAACAAGGAGCCTGAAAATGAAAAAGACCCTCGCAAACCTCGCCATTTCGGCGATGCTCGCCGCGCCGGCATTGGCCGAGGACCTGTCCGTCGTCGGCAGCTGGTCCGGCCTACCCCTGCACAAGCAGTTCGAGGCCCCGTTCTGGACCGAAACGCTGCCCGCGGCATCAGGCGGCAGGATCAACGTTTCAATGACCACGCACAACCAGATGAACCTGGGCGTGGGCGACGTTTTCCGTCTGCTGGGCGACGGCGTCTATGACGTCGCGATGACGGTTGGCGATTATGCCGTGGCCGACGCGCCGGAACTCGAAGGGCTCGACGTGCCGTTGCTGGCGCTGACCGCGGATCAGGCAAAGGCCATGGTCGATGCCGCCCGGCCGATGGTCGAGGACATCTTCAACACCCGCTTCAACAGCCATGTCCTGGCCATCGCCCCCTACCCGCCGCAGGTCGTGTTCTGCAATGCCGAGGTCAACAGCCTGGACGATCTGAAGGGCAAGAAGGTGCGCGGCTCGGGCCGGATGACCACGCTGTTTCTCGAGGCGCTCGGCGCCGAGGGCGTGAACGTCAGCTTTTCCGAAGTGCCGGGGGCGTTGCAGAAGGGCGTGGTGGACTGCGCCATCACCGGCGCCGGGTCGGGCTATTCGGCCGGCTGGTGGGAAGTGTCCACGCATCTGCTGCCGATCCCGCTGGGCG
>RFIQ01000164.1 GCA_003695565.1 Planctomycetota bacterium
CAGCCTGGGGCTGCGCGAGGTGTGGGTGGAAGCCGCACCGCGTCGCGTGTCGGGAGCCAGACCGTGGATGTTGATCGTGGTGACGGACCAAGAGCAACGCATCGTTTGGGGCCAACCACCGAGTGTCGAAACGAGCCAGGAGCCGACGCCGGCACAGAAGCGCGAGACGATGATTGTCCGGCTGCGGCAAGGCCTGCCGCCCAAGGCGACGCTCGACTTGCGCACCGCCGCACCCACCGCCCAAGTTTCACAGCAAGCGGAAGCTCCGGCGGGCGTGCATTAACGTCCCTCGATCCGTCGCAGGACGTTCTCCAGGGTGGGACGCAGCGATGCGGCGCTGGCCCGCAGCCCCTGCATTTCCTTGGGCCACAACTCCAGTTCGATGCGGTCCATCGCCCCCGCACATCCCACTACGGTAGGGACCGACAATGCGACGTCTCGAATCCCGTAGGCACCGTTCTGCACCGTGCTGACCGGCAAGATCCGTTGCTGGTCGAGCAGAATCGACTCGATCACGTCTCGAATGGCGATGCCAACGGCAAAGCCGGCCCCGCCTTTGCGAGAGATGACTTCGGCACCCGAGCCCTTGGTGCGTTTGAAAATCTGGTTCGCAGCGTTGAGGTTCCAACCGGGGAATTTTTCCAGCGGCAGGCCAGCCACCGTTGCGCTGGACCAAACCGGAACCATGCTGTCGCCATGTTCGCCCAAAATCAAAGCCTTGACTTGGGTCGGCGGAACGCGCAAGTGCTCTGCCAACAGACTGCAAAATCGGATCGTGTCCAACTGCGTTCCCAATCCCAACACCTGGTCCTGCGGCAAGGGGAGTTGTTTGGCGGCAACGTAGGTCAGGATGTCGACCGGGTTGCTGACCACCAAGACCTTGGCCGTCGGTTTGACTCCCGCCTGCTGAATCTGCTGCAGAATCTGCACAAAGAGATCGGTGTTGCGGTTGATTAAATCCAGCCGCGTTTCGTCGGGTTTGCGGCGCAGGCCCGCCGTAATGCAGATGACGTCGCTCGAGGGCACGTGCTCGTATGAACCGGACACGATGCGCTGGTCGGCCACACTGGGGCTGCCGTGCAACAGGTCCAGCGCCTGGCCGGCCGCTAGTTCGGCATTGACATCGAGCAACGCGATCTCCCTGGCGACCTTGCCGCACTGCAAGGCAAATCCGGCGCACGAACCAACCAGGCCACCACCACCAATAATGCTTACTTTCATCGATCTACTCTATCGTCGTTACGAGTTGGATGTGGGGTTCAAGCCCCGAGCTGTTTCATGACCTGGTCGGTGATCAACTGCACCAGCCGGTCCTCGTCCGCAGCGGGCGCCGCCGGAGCCCCAGCCGGCCGCGCGGGCCCCATGGGGGGCGGTGGGATGAATGCTTGGCGCTGAACCCCGGATTCAGTCCAGCTATCGCGGAAGATATCGTTGGCACAGATGTCGCAGTTTTGATACTCGGCGCTCAATCGCGGGTCGGTGAACCCCCATTTATCTTTGAGCTCCAACAGCTCGCGGCTCTTCTCATAATCCAGGTAGTTGACCCGCCCCAGTTGTTTGGCCAGCATCAATATTCGACAGTAGGCATCCAGGATTTCCGTCCACCAGTAGGCCCGTTCGACGTCCTCCCCGTAGCTGACCGTGCCGTGGTTGGCCAGGATGATCACATTCGACTTGTCCACAAAGGGAGTGATCGTTTCGGCAAAGGCCTGACCGCCTGGCGTCTCATACCGCGTGATCGGCACGTCGCCCAAGAACACCTCCACTTCCGGCAACACGCACTGCGGAATCGGCTCGCGAGCTACGGCAAAGGCCGTGGCGTGCGGTGGATGGCAGTGCACGACCGATTTGATGTCCGACCGCCGCTTATAAATCTCCAAGTGCAACAGGGCCTCGCTGCTGCGTTTCTTGCGACCGGCAATCTGGTTGCCTTGCATGTCGATCGTGCAGATGTCGTCCGGTTTGAGAAACCCCTTGGAGTGCATGGTAGGCGTGCACAGCACTTCGTTCTCGCCCACCCGGACGGTGATGTTGCCGTCGTTGGCGGCAGCGAATCCCTTGTTGTAAATTCGGCGACCGATGTCGCAAATGTCTTGCTTGATCTTGTGTATGTTCTGCATGTCTATCCTCTCTATCCTCACTCGGGTTGATCGAATTGAATACGCGCAACAGCTCGAGGGTCCACATGAACGCAATCGATGATAGCCGCGTTGTAGGCATCGACGGCTTTCAGCTCTGGGCGAAACGGTTGGGCGGCTTCCGCCCCGTCACTCACGGCCACGCGTGAGCCTTCTCCCGCGCCTAGATCGTCCCACACGACGATCAGGTCGGGAGCGGATTCCCGCGGACCACCAATGGCTGTCCAGCCCTCGGGTTCGGCCAACAGCAGCCTGGCGTTGGCGTAACCCGCATGACCACGGCTGAGCGTCACCTGGCCGATGATCCGGTGCAGTTTCATGGCGCGGTTCTCCCTGGAGCGGCTGTGCACTGGCGAAGCAATCCGGCAACGTCGGCTGGCGACCAATGGGCACGATCCAAGATCAGGGCGTTCGGCCGCACTTCGCGCACCGCGCGCGGCCAATCTGCCAGCGACGCTAGCTGCGCCATCTGAACACCTCGACGACCAGCCAGTTGCAAGGCTGCAGCAAAGGGGGTATGCGTCCACCAGACGGCCACTTGGCCGCCTCCGTTGATGTGCGCGGTGATCCGCTGCGCGTCGCCGGCGGCATCCCGGGAGGCAATCAAGTGCTCGATACCCGGCGGCAACTCGATCGCTTCGTCGCGTCCGGACATCAGCAGGACAGCACCGGTTGCGCCTCGATCGAGCACCGAGGGACTGCGACGGACTAACCGCTGTTTCCGTTGGCGAATCTCGTCCATCGCCGCGGGAGTTACCACGCACCGGGGATCGATCTCGATCGTTTGCGCCTGGCGAGCGACACCTCGCAATTGCTCCAACGACAGGACGCGGCAGTCCAACCGAACCGAGTTGGTTGTCGCAGTGGGCGTCGGCCGATCAGCGGCTGGCGCCGCCCCCGAGGGTAGCGACGGGGATGTAGCCCCGCGCGGCTGGGGCGCAGCGTGTCCCAATCGCTGCAGGACGGCAGCCACAATCTTGTCGATATCGATGGATGTTGGGGATGACGTCACGCGCGCGGAAGTCCTGAGGGGTGTTCGATTTCGTCCACGATGCCCAGCACGGACCAGCGGATGGGCGAGTTCTCAACGCCGAACAATTCGCGGATGGCGCGACCGTCGCTGGTAATGATGACACGATCGCCCGGTCCGGCTCCTTGCCGATCGACGGCCAACAAAGGTGGGCCATCCGGGGCGGCGGCGTCGCGCATCAGCGGCT
The DNA here is from genome assembly GCA_003695565.1 of Planctomycetota bacterium. Lineage (GTDB taxonomy): Bacteria > Planctomycetota > Planctomycetia > Pirellulales > Pirellulaceae > Aureliella. Next base: position 3,356 of record RFIQ01000164.1, read on the forward strand.
GGACCAGCAACAATGTCTGGCCATCCAGTGTGTCGTGTTTTACCGTGGCCGTGGCGTGGCCAACTACCAAGGCGATTTGCACCGCGGACAATCCTCTTCGTTTGGTTCGAGCAATCGTTTGCAATTCCGGCGAGCGGGCTGACCCGGCTCTGCGTGTCTGCCCGGAAAGGTCCCCAGCGGGATCGAACGTCTCCGTCCAATCGCGCTTGTTGCACCGGGGGAGGTCATTGGGTCGGTCCGCCCAGAATCCACAAATCGTCGATCAAGCTGCAGCGTCGTTCTCGGGTGAATGTCAATGGAGTCGTAACGCCTTCTCCGGTGGGACCGGCGATGGAAAACGATAAATAGCCTTCGCCACCGATTCCCAATGCGGCCATGCAGGGGCCGTTCTTGACGAACAGAGTCGTGTCCAGCGCCCGGGCCATCTTGGTCATGTTGTGCACGTCGCGGGAGTGGATCATGGCCGTGTGTCGGAAACCATGTTCGGCCTGCTGCGCCAGCGCGATGCACTGGTCCACGTCGCGGCATCGTACCAGGGGAATGAACGGCATCATCTGCTCGACCTGAACGAACGGGTGGTCTGCCTCCGTTTCGCCGAACAGCAATTCGGTGTGGGCATCGACTCGCACGCCGGCTGCCTCGGCCAGTTTCGCTGCATCCTGTCCCAGCAAGTCCTTGGTAGGCGCCAGGTGGGCGTCGTCGCCAACTTCCTGAAAAGCGGCTTGGGTCAGCCGGTCGATTTGCTCCCCGTTCAACTCAATGGCACCGTTGCGCTGCAATGCGTCAACGAACGCATCGAATACGCTGGCCACCACAAACACTTCCTTCTCCGCAATGCACAGCAGGTTGTTGTCGTAGGCAGCGCCTTGGATGACACAGCGGGCGGCGCGATCCAAGTCGGCTGTCTCGTCGACCACAACCGGGGGATTGCCCGGACCGGCCACGACGGCGCGTTTGCCGCTGCGGAGCGCCGCACGTCCCACAGCCGGTCCGCCCGTGACGCAGATCATGGCGATGTCCCGGTGCTGGAACATGGCATTGGCGGTTTCCAGCGTCGGTTCGCGGATGACGCAGATCAGGTTGTCGATGCCGATATCGTCGTAAATCGCCTGGTTGAATCGCTGTACGCCCTCGGCTGCCACGCGTTTACCCGAGGGGTGAGGGTTGACGACGACCGCGTTGCCAGCCGCCAGCATGTTGATGGCATTGCCGGTAATCGTCGGCAGCGAATGCGTGACCGGCGTGATCGCTCCGATCACGCCAAAGGGAGCGTGTTCGATGACCGCCAGCCCCTTATCGCCGCTGTACGCCTGTGTCGACAGAAACTCCGTACCGGGCGTTTTTTCTCCCAACGTCTTCAGCTTTTCGATCTTGTGCTCGAGACGCCCGATCTTGGTTTCCTGCATCTCCATCGTCCCCAGTTCCACGGACTGTTCGATGGAGATGCGGCGGATATGATCGATGGCCCGTTTGCGGTCTTCGATCGGGCGGCACCGCAACTGTTCGAAAGCGCGGCGCGCGGCGGCCACGGCTTCGTCGGGACAATCGAACACGCCGAAGCGTCCGGCGAATGTCCCCTGGCGGCGCGGCATGGTCTGGCCACCGCTTCCCCGCACTTCCTGGATCACCTGGGCGACAACGGACCGGATCAGTTCTTCATTGATTTGCATAGGACTATTCCTCGCCTGCATCTTGGTTGCGATGATAGATGGGGTTCTTCTCCACGTGCACGCTGTCGATAATGCCGATGACCACACAATCGATGGGCAATTTCTGGGTTTCCGGCGTAAACCGAGCGCTGCTGCCTTGAACGATCAACACGAAATCGCCCACTCCGGCGCCCAGCGTATCGACCGCTACGAACGTGCGGCCGGTGGTCTTCAAGCTGCGGCGCGTTTCCTGGTCCAGCCGATACGGTTCGACGACCAGCAACTTGTGGCCGCGCATCGTCTCCACCTTTTCGGTAGCGACCACGGATCCGGTTACTTTGGCAACAAACATCTGACTGACCAGTTGGTTGGGAATGGAAACAGGCGGCGACGGGGAACCGAGCTTACCGGTCGGCTTGGTTGGCGATCAGCGCGGCGGTCTGCCGGGCCACGATCAGTTCTTCATTGGTGGGAATGACCCAGATCTGGCTGCGGCTGGCTGCGCCGTCCACGCGCCCTTCCACGCCTCGCAGATCGGCATTGGCGGTTGCATCGATCTGCAGACCGAGTTCGTCGAGTCCGGAGCAAACCTCTGCGCGGACATTCGCTCCGTTTTCGCCGATGCCGCCGGTGAACACCAACGCGTCGCAGCCGCCCAGTGCCACCAGCATCGAACCCAAGTGCCGCCGAATCTCTTGCACGTAGGTGTCGATGGCCAACTGGGCGTCGGGATTCCCTTCCGCCGCTGCCGCTTCCAGGTCGCGCAGATCGCCGCCGACCCCGCCGGAC
>RFIQ01000165.1 GCA_003695565.1 Planctomycetota bacterium
GCAGCACATCGTCGCCGGCGGCGTGCACGCGGCGCATCGCGCCGCTGACCAGTGCACCGGCGGCAGCAACCGCGCCGGTTTGCTGCAGAAATCCGCGGCGATGGGAAGCGGCGGGACGAGGAGAAAGGCCAGAGGCGGGTCGTCTCGATTGCATGGGGTTGCTCCTGAGAGTGCGTTACGGGTGGGAGGTGGGTGAAGGAAGGATCGCAGTGCGGGCGGACCAACCGCACCGCCGGCCGGCGCACGACGCCCGACAGCGCGCCGGTTCCGACCGCAGGTCCGACATGCGTTCCATTGTGATTCGATGCGGCGCGGCGATCAAACCATCGGGATGCCGGGCTGGGCCCGCCAGGCGGCGAGCTCTGCCAGCAGCGGCTACCCCTACCCCTTGCTGTTCGCCCCGTCTTTCTGCTCAGGCAACGATTTGTCCCATTTCTGGGCACGCTCTTCGGCCGAAGGAACGCGGAGCGGACGCACGACGCGGAATCCGACGTGCAAGGCATCCGTATGATACCAGATACTCTTGGGCTGCTGGGGATCCTGCCGCTTCCAATCCTCATGCGACGCTTCCCGAGCCGCACTGCGACAGTCCTCGGGAAACTGGTTCCACCCGCCACCGCGCACCACCCGGGGATAGAGCGTCAGCGGAACCGCCAGCGGATCGCGGGGCTGGTCCAGAACACTGGCGTACCCGGCCTCCTCATACTGATCGAGCACCCATTCGGCCACGTTGCCGTGCATGTCGTACAACCCCCAAGGATTGGGTTTCTTCTGCCCCACGCGTTCGTAAGCCCCGTCGGTGTTGTCGAAGAACCAGGCATACTCCTCCAATTCACCGGGGTCATCCCCAAACGAATACGCCGTGGTCGTGCCGGCACGGCAGGCATATTCCCATTCGGCCTCCGTCGGCAAGCGGTAGTAGCGCCCCGTCTTGGCACTCAACCACTTGCAAAAGACTCGGGCCGCATGCTGTGTCATGCAAATCGCCGGGTAGCCGCGTTTGCCCATGCCGAAGGACATGTCCGTGTAGGGTTTGGTGGGCTGGCTGATCTGGAATTGATCGGCTAAAGCATCCCGCGGCGTGGGCTGCAATTTCAAAACGTTACGCCGAAAAACATCCAGATCCGACATCCACACGTCGTATACATCCCAAGTGATCTCGGTGGTCGACATCCAGAAGGGCGAAATCTCGACTTCGTGTTGCGGCCCTTCGTCCTCCTCCCGCCCCGGTTCGTCCTCGGGACTGCCCATCAAGAATCGCCCTCCGGGAATGGGCACCAGGTCGAAGGTGGCCGTCGTTTGCTCGATCACTTCCGTGTAGGGCTTCATTTCCGCCTCGGTGGTGGCCACCGCATCCGGCACGTCCACCGGCGGGACGTCTTGCCCCCGGCTCGTCGCGGGGGGGCCGGCCAGTCCCGCCCCGACTCCCAGGATTACACCCAGTACCAAGCGCCTGATTCGGTATGAATTCACGTCGATCCTCATCTCTACTGCGATCCCTGCGGGGGCAGGCCCCTCGCGTTTCGGATTCTGAAGAAAAAACTAAATGCGGCCCGGCGCAGGGGATGGCATGCAGCCACCCAGGGCCAGACCCCGGAACATGCCGCCCCTCGATCGCTGGCCCACTTCCAAGCACTCACCGCGCCCGCCTGGACGTGAGTAGAATGAAACCAGACCCCAAGGTCGGATTCCATTGAACACGCTGGGCGGATGGCACACAACACGGTTTAGGAACGCATGATGAGCATAGCCGATCGATGCCAAATTCGGGGCGGTTGGCCACCCAGCATAGTTTACTCGCTGGTCCTGTGCATCGTGTTGGCTGCTCCCGTTGGGACATGTGGCCCGGTGTGGAGCCAGACCGCGCCAGGCTCCTCGGCGCCGGCCGGTCCCGCAACGCCAGATCGCTCCGCCCCGCCCGCCCCACCACCCACGCCCAACAACTCTGGCACCGGCTCGGGGGGCCAATCACCGGCCGAACAGCCGGAGGAACCCCATGCCCAGGGTGTCCAGGGATACGTATGGTCGTTCCCGGCGATGGGGACCATCGTGACATTCAAAACGTTTCACCACGACCCCGCTCTGGTCGAACAGGTATTCCGCCAGGCCGAGGCTCTGGTGCACGAACTGGATGACATCCTGACCGATTACGAACCGAACAGCGAGACGCGGCTTCTTTCGCAGCGAGCGGTCGACCGGCCAGCCCTCGTCTCCGATCCACTCTGGGACGTGCTGTCGGCCTCTGATGCGTGGCACAGCCGGAGCGGTGGTGCGGTCGATCCCGCCATCGGCTCCCTGACGCGATTGTGGCGCAAATACCGTGGCACCCGACGCTGGCCCAACCAGGCAGCGATCAGCCAGGCCTTGCGCAACTCCGGCTGGCGGCATGTCCATTTGGACCCCGAGGCGAAGACCGTGCATTTGGACCGGCCGGTGCAGTTCGATTTTGGAGCGATCGGCAAGGGGTACGCCGTCGACCGAGCCTTCGAATTGCTCGAGCGGTTTGGTTTGCGGCGCTCCCTGGTAAACATCAGCGGGAACATGCGGTTGGGCGATCCCCCGCCGGACAGGCCGGGTTGGCGGATCGAGCTGGCTCCCTTGGATCCCGGCGGTCGGGGGCTGGGTCGCGTGATTTTATCCAACACGTCGATCGCCACGTCCGGGGATCTGTGGCAAGCGCGGGAGATCCAGGGCGTGCGACGCAGCCACATCTTGGACCCTCGTACCGGATGGGGAGTCGCAGGCCCGCGGTCAGCCACCGCCATCACGCGTTTGGCCATCGACGCCGACGCCTTGGCAACCGCGGGCTGCATTCTGCCTCCCGACGACGCGCTGCACCTGGCCAACTCGATCGGCGCACAGTTGCTGCTGGCCCGGCGATCCGCCTCCACCGTCGAACTGCACCGTACAGAGGATTTCCCCCGCCTGACTTCGCCCACGAGCGATGCCCCGGCGGAAGTCCCACCTGCCGACGATGTACCTCCGCAGCCCACCGAGCCGGGGCCAAGCGATCCAAATCCTGCCGCCCAACAACCGAGTGGCAGCGACCGGCAGCCGGGAAAGAACGATGGCTAAGTGAGAGCTGGTTGAGGTGGCATCCGACGGCGAGGCTTCTGGGAGGGAGGCTGCACATTCGCTCCCTCACCCTTCTGCACCCGGCGGCGAGAACTGCTCGGTACGGCGGGACCACTCTGCCGGCCGCTCAGCTGGCTTCGGGCGGAATGGGCTTGCCATGAGGGTCCACGGCCGGTGAATCCATTTCGGATTGCAAACGTTCGCGCAGAGTTCGATTGGTAAAGTGCTCCAACCGCTCCGCTTCGGCGTGCAGCACCTCGGGCCCCAACCCCGCTTCCGACGCAAGATACTGTTCCCAAAGCCGATGGGCTCGCACCAGATTTTGCGCATACTTGCGCCCCCGTTCGGTCAAACGCAAGCGTCCTCCGCGGGTGGCCACCAGCCCCTTCCATTCCAACCACCACACCACGCATCGCGCGCGAAACGCCGATACGGCCAAATGGGATCGGACGAGATCGGCATCCAGCCACCCGCCGTCTCCCTCCGTATCCGTGCGGCGGCGCGGCCCATCCCCCGCATCCGCATCAGCATCAGCATCCCGACAGGTACCATCTCCAGCCAATCGATACATGGCAGCCAGCACGTCTTCGCCCAGGATGCTGAGGGCCACCATCAAGGTCCTCCCTCCCCGCGCCAACGCTCCCTTGCGCGGAGCACACACGATGGCCACCAGCAGCACTGCTCCGGCGGCCACCGCCATCATGCCGGCCGTGTTGGTCGCGCCATATCCAAACCATCGCGGAACCTCGACCGCCGACCAGTGACCTGCTACGGCCGACACGACGGCCAGAACCAGGCTCAGCCCCACCATGACATGCAGACGATCCGTAAACATCCATGCGGCCACCGGAGGGACCACGAACATGGCGACGACCAGAATGTTGCCGACCGATTCGAACGAAGCCACAGCAGTGACGGCTACGGCAGCCGCCAGTCCATAATGCAAGGCGGTGACCGGAATGCCCTGCGACCGCGCCAGGTGAGCATCAAATGTACTGACTTTCAACTGACGGTAGCACCCGAACACGAACAGCCCATTGGTGATCAAGACCGCCGTCAACGACAACGCGATGCGCGGAACTTCCATACCACCGACGGCCACCGTATTCAGCACGGCCGTTTCCAACGCACCGTACAGCACGCATCCGGGATCGAGATCGACGTGGTCGGCGGCTCGTACGATCATGACCAGCCCCAGGGCGAACAAGAACGTGAACACGACTCCGATCGAGGCGTTCTCGTCGACCTTCCCTACGCGGCGGGCCAGCTCGGTAAGGAAGACGGTCAACACGCCTACAGCCGAAGCCCCCAGAAACATGACCACCCCCTGGCGCTGGCCGGTGAGCAGGAAGGCGGCGGCCAGTCCCGGTAGAACGGCATGGCTGATCGCGTCCCCGATCAGACTCATCCGCCGCAAGACCAGGAAATTGCCTACCAGGGCTGCTGAGGCTGCGCACAATGCCCCGCAAACGACGATCCACCCGTCGATCTCCCAGGTCCATTCGCTCATCGTCGCTCCTCGGGCCCTCTGGCTGCACATGCGCCGGGCCGCTGTCGCCGGGCCGCTGTCGCCCCGCAATGGGGACGCGTCTTGGCCCCTCACGTCTAGGCTCTGCCGCCAAATCGCTCTACATCGTCACTGCATGGCTTGCTACCAATCTCAATCGTAACGACCAGGTGTTGTGACAGACTAGTGGTTCCGAGAAAAGGGGGCGGCGGATAAGATGGACTCGGCGGGCGCGTCCCTGCAGGATGTGGGCTCCGACCGTTACCCCCGAAGTCCCGTTTCCCTCGCATTCCCCTGTCCAGGATCCGCCTTGTGGCGAAAAAACAGTCGAAATCGAAGCCCCGTCCCAAGCCCCCGTCGGCCGGTCCTTTGGTTGAGGCCGGCCCGCAGCGACTGAACAAGGTGTTGGCCGCGGCCGGGCTGGGCAGCCGCCGCGAAGTCGAGGAGTTGATCGTCCAAGGCCGCGTCGAGGTGGATCAGGAGATCGTGACCAACCTGGCGACGAAGGTCGACCCGGCGCGCGTCAAAATCAAAGTCGACGGGCAACCGATCCGTCTCAAACGCCCGGTCTACTACGCACTGAATAAGCCCAAAGGGGTCCTAAGCACCAACTTCGACCCCAGCGGGCGAATGCGGGTCGTGGACTTCGTGCCCTCCCACGACCGGGTTTTCTCCGTAGGCCGGCTTGACCAACACTCCGAGGGATTGATTCTGTTGACCAACGACGGGACGTTGGCGCAGCGGTTGGCCCATCCCCGCTATCGAGTGCAGAAGACCTACTTTGTAACCGTGGCCGGAGAGGTGACCGCGGCCGACCTGGCCAAACTGAGGAAGGGTGTTTATTTGGCGGAAGGAATCGCCCGCATCGATGGAGCCCGAATTCGGAGCAGGAAGAAGACCAGCACCGATCTGGAAATCGTCCTGTCGGAGGGAAAGAATCGGGAAATCCGACGGTTGCTGGCCCGCGAGGGGCACAAGGTCCTGGTCCTGCGACGTATCGCCATCGGTCCCTTGCGGTTGGGCGATCTGCCCGTCGGCGCCATTCGTCCATTGAATCGGCGGGAAGTCGCCGCGCTGTACGAGGC
>RFIQ01000166.1 GCA_003695565.1 Planctomycetota bacterium
ATTGCTACTGCCTGCCACGAAACCACGATTCGCATTTTCGGTTCCGCAGTCGGCAAGTGGTACTAGTTGCAGCCGCAGCTGGGAGCGACTTCGCAACCGCAGCTAGGAGCGGTTACTTCGCAACCACAGGTCGGAGCTGCTGCGCACGGGGCGCAGCACTTGCGAGCGGCCAATCGAGCGCGAATCCGATCCAGCAAGCAAGGGCGCTTTGCACAGGGATTGCAGCAAGGATCGACCGTTTCGCAACCGCAGCTCGGTGCGGCAACTTCGCAACCGCAGCTCGGTGCAGCAACTTCGCAACCGCAGCTCGGTGCAGCCGCGCAAGGATCGCAGCACTTGCGGGCAGCCATCTTGGCCTTCAGTCGAGCCAGCAAGCCGTGACGATGGCCACAGGGATTGCAGCAAGGATCGACCGTTTCGCAACCGCAGCTTGGTGCGGCAACTTCACAACCGCAGCTCGGTGCGGCAACTTCACAACCACAGGACGGTGCAGCCGCACAGCCATCACAACCGCGATGACCGAACAGATGACCGAAGGCATTAGCGTTGCTCGGTGCAACCGTCATACAAGCCGCCACTGCCATCAACGCAATCATTCGTACTGACATTTTGGGTCTCCACTTTCTCGGACACGTGCCATAGGATTGGGGACGGGCTGCGAAAGGATTTCCAGGATCCATAGATTCCCGCTTGGAGAGGCGGAACGGTTCCCGAATGGTCTGCCGATCGCAGGGTTCCCATTCATGCTTCCGAGAGCTTGTTTCGTCGTTTCCCCGTCCGACCAACGAGGAAAATCGAGAATTGGCAGCATTTTGATCTTCGCCCGGCGGACGGTCCTATCGACGGTTCCGATTGGTTCACCAATACGGATCGTTCGCCCCTGCCGTATGGGGGTTTAGGATTGCCGAGCAACCCCGCGGCAGCGAATTCAACGACCTTCCTACTTCGTGGGGCCGGCGGCATTCCTCAAGCCGGTCTAGGGTTTGCAGGGAGCCTTGAGTCCAGTGCGGCGAAACGACCTCGCCATCGCCCCAGTGTGCGGCTCGGTTTCCATCAATCGCTATCGATTCAGGCTCCGCAAGCGCTACAGCTTATGCCGCCGAAAAGGTCAACCCGATAACGGCTTCCCCCTACTATCGGCCCTGTCTGCATTTTCGGCTCGAAACGATCTACGGCATCCGCCCGCGCACGGATTGGGAAACTAGAATGGACATCGGTAGGGAGAACCGCTTGTCTGGTACCCCTCGCGTCGATCCCGTCCCTGGATTTGTTCTAATTGTTGCTCGAAGTTTAGCCGCACCATGAATCGCCTCGGGATCACGCTTGTCGAGCTGCTGGTGACGCTGGCGGTCATTGCGGTACTGATCAGCCTGCTGCTGCCTGCCGTACAGCAAGTCCGCGAATCGGCACGACGGATGGAATGCGCCAACAACCTTCGCCAAATTGGCCTGGCGACGCACAACTACCTGGCGGCGACGCAACGCATCCCGCCCTCTTTCTGTGTGGCCCGTTGGCAGCTCGGCAATGCCTGGTACGGAAACTCCTGGTCGGCCCAGGCTCGCATTCTGCCCTACTTGGAGCAAGGATCGGTGGCACAGCGGATTGACCTGGACGTCGACTGGCATTTGCAGGTCAGTTCATCGACCACTGCCTTCCAGTGCCCGGTATCTATATGTCCCAGCGAACCGCGACCAGAGATTCGGCGGCGTCAGGGGGCTCCCTACGTCGCGCCGATCTCCTACCTGTTCTGTTCGGGGACGTGGCAGATCTTCCATCCCATCACGCGTGCATCCGGTGACGGAGCGGTCATTGTCAATGGAAGCCTGCGCGATCGTGATTTTCGCGACGGGCTGTCGATGACATTGTTGGCCAGCGAAGGGCGAACCTACCAGCCATACTTGCGAAATGTGGGGTGGGTTACCAGCGCCCCGCCCGACCGCATCGACGCCTTCACTGGGCTAACAGGCCAATTCAAGACGACGGGACATACGGTATGGCCCGATGGGCGCGCGCACCACACCTGCTTTACGACCGCATTCAATCCCAACCAAAAGATTCCCTACATCGAAAACAACACGCTCTACGATATCGACTTTACCAGCCAGCAGGAGGGAAAGTCGGCGGTCCTGCCCACGGTTTCCGCCGTAACGGCGCGCAGCCATCACGCAGGGATCGTCAATGCTGCGCGGATGGATGGATCGGTGTTCTCCCTGAGCGACGAAGTGGATCGCAGCGTCTATCGCGCGCTGGGCACTCGCCATTCTGCCGACTGATGCTCCATCGCCTCCAATTTGTCAGCGAGTGTCATCTTCTCCAGTGGGATATCGATCGACACAAATAGCGCCTTTGAGTCTGTGTCAGCTTTCTGTTTTACCGCCGCGAACGATCGAGGTATCGCGGTGGGGATTTGGGATCGACGAGCGAAGCGAACGTGCCGCGCAGTTTGTGGTTCCGCCAGCCGATTGGTTCATATGGGTGCGGTGGGAAGGGTTGCCGTCCGCGACCCACACGGTTGACAGCCAAAAGGATTCCCAATCGTTCTCAGGTCGTCAAGATTCTCCGAGCGTCCGAGGTCGTGCACGGTGCACGCCAAGGGAACCGAGGCGCCTTGGAGCAACGATACCGCCATCCGGCCCATCATCACCGAGAGACACCCAGACGAACGCCACGTTCACGCGGAGGGCGCGAGTTGCGCTGCCGCCCAAATGTGTGCAACGTTTTTGTTTCGCATTTTCAGCATCAATCGATCCGTTTCTGTCTCGTCGGGACCTGCACCGTCGGCCCACCCGTTTTGTCGGCTGCAAGAAAAAACCACGAATTACACGAATTGCACGAAGAATACTTCCATCCTTCGTGCTCCGCGGGGCCTTCGTGGTTATCCCCTTCCGCATCCATTTTCCTTCTGGCGGCCCCCCGTCACCGGGCCGGGAAAGCTGATTGTTCATCCAGCGACGGCCGCAAGACTGGTGACGGTGCACAGATTGGTTCTGGCTTTCCACCTTGGTCGTACTCGTACTCGTGCTCAGCATCGCGGTACTCGTACTCGCCAGCAGCATTGTCGTCTTCGCTCGACTCGGAAACGACATCCGTCCCTCCAATCAATCGATTCAGCATTGATACGATCCGATTGAGCGTCCGCTTCAGTTCGCCGTTTGATTCGTCATCAATTCCATCGATTGCGGCAAGAGCATCCTGGCTTGCCGCGCATTGGAGAGCCGAGCCGCGAGCGATGTCCACGGTCGAGATGCGCGTGGGAGCTATCTGTCACGTGCGTGGCACCTATCCGCCGTTCGCTGTGCCGGAGCGGCGGAGCCGCGGGAGCAGATAGCCGTGGGTGAAACCCACGGTTGCCGAACAGCAAACAGAATGCAGCCGTGAAACGGCGACAGCAATCTGCGGACAATGACGGCACTGGGGTGTCCCGTCTTTGAACGAGTCTTTGAACTTTGAACGAGTCTCCGAACTGGAGGTTTTTGGCTGTCGCCGCTCCGCGGCTGGTGTGAGATTGATTGACACGATTCCCCACGCTGACGCGTGGGGCTACATGCTGCCGCCGCTCCGCGGCTATGGACCGTAACGCACAGTCGGAAGGCACCACGGATACGCCCCGGATCGGGGCCACATCCGGGCAATCGCGGCTATAGGCCGAAACGACAGACGGAAGAAGAACTGGAAAGGTGCGCGGCACATTCCGTCTCACCCAGGCAAGCGAGGGCATTTCCGCCAATGTTTGTGACTCCGGTTGAGATACAAGGGAACGGAGCCAACAAAGACACATCGTGGTCCGACGTTTCAGCCACAAATCAGCCCTGGTCGGAAGGTGCGCGGCAAGAGTCGCATTCATGCGCCACCGGACGCAATCGTAGGGGTTCATTGGAGCGTCGCTTGACCGACCAGAACCGCTACGTTCGAGGCTGGATAGGTTACGTCGGTCTGGCTCGTCAGTTTGGTGAGTTTGCCGACCATGGCCGGCTGGCCGATTTGCTAGAATTTGCGAAGATCAGGGCGGCGAGCGGGAATTTCGGACAACGGGGGGTGCAATGCATTTTGTTGGCGTGCAGTTGGATATCAAGTGGGAGGACAAACCGGCGAATCATGAACGGTTGCGGGAGTTGTTGGGGGCCACCGAAATTGCGCCTGGTTCGGTCATCGTGGTCCCGGAGATGTTCGACACTGGGTTCAGTATGAACGTGGCGGTGACTGCGCAGAGTCCGGCGCGGGAAAGCGAGCGGGTGTTGCAGGATTTGGCGGTGCAATACCGCAGCGTGGTGATGGGCGGCGTGGCCGCGCCGATCGAGGACGGGAAATCGAGAAATGAGGCGGTTGTGTTCGCTCCGGACGGAGGTCTGCTGGGACGCTATCAGAAAATGCAACCGTTCTCGCACTCCGGCGAGCATTTGGTCTATCCACCTGGTGATCGTCCGTTGGTTTTCGAGTGGCAAGGAGTGCGAGTGGCCCCGTTCATCTGTTACGATCTGCGGTTTCCAGAGCTGTTTCGGGCGGCCGTGAGGCAGGGGGCGGAATTGTTCTGGGTGATTGCGTGCTGGCCGGCCAAGCGGTCGGAGCATTGGGTGCGGTTGTTGCAAGCGCGGGCTATCGAGAACCTGGCGGGCGTGGTCGGCGTCAACCGCTGCGGACAGGAGCCGGGATTGGTCTTTGACGGGCGGAGCGCGGCGTTCGATCACATGGGCCGGACTTTGTTCGAAGCCGATGCTGGGGAGCAAGTGTTCCACGTCGATGTGGATATCGATGCGCTGCGCGCATGGCGGGATCATTTTCCGGCGTTGCGGGATATGCGAACCGAGTGGAACTGGTAAACCGGCTGTGTCACGGCGGGACGGACCGTCTATAATGAGGTAGCGTTGGCGGACAGGGTGGCGGGCGACCCCGTGCCTCTGTACCGCTTGCCCACCGCTCCTTCCTCCCCCGTTCGGTGTGCGCCGCGCGCGGCGTGCTTTCCCTCCAGGTTCAATCGTGGCTCGTTATGTCTTCACCGCAATTGTCGTGGTTCTTTCGATGGGACGTCGCGTCGGTCTCAACCTCGGTGGCGCGGACGATCGGTTCGGCCCTATGGATGCTCAGTGCCGGTTGGTGCGGATGGGCTCAGGGAGATCAGCCGGTTGATTTCAACGAGCAGGTGCGGCCGATATTCAATCAGCACTGTGTGGCGTGTCACGGCGGTGTGAAGCAAGCGGCCGGTCTCAGTTTCGTCTACCCGGACGACGCCAGCTATATTGTCGAGCCGGGGGATCCCGACGCGTCGTTGTTGATCGAGCGGGTGGCGGCGGAGGATCCTGAGGAACGGATGCCGCCGGTCGACCACGGACCGGGGTTGAGCCCGGCGGAGATCGAGACGTTGCGCGAGTGGATCGCCGCGGGGGCCGAGTGGGGCCAGCATTGGTCGTTTGTTCCACCGCGGCCCAGCCCCTTGCCCGAAGTATCCAATCCACAGTGGTGCCGGGTTCCGATCGATCGTTTCATTCTATGGCGGCTGGAGCAATCGGGGTTGCGTCCCAATCCCGACATGCCCGCCGATCGCTGGTTGCGCAAGGTTGCGTTGGACTTGACCGGCCTGCCCCCGTCGCCCGAACAGCGCGAGAGGTTTTTGCAGGACGTGGCTCAGCGGGGCGAGTTGGCATTCGCGTCGGCGGTCGACCGGTTGCTGGACTCTCCGGCGTATGGGGAGCGCTGGGCCAGCGTTTGGCTGGATGTAATGCGGTACGCGGATTCCAAGGGGTTGGGGCAGGATGGCCGAAGAACGATTTGGAAATATCGCGATTGGGTCATTCGGGCATTGAACAATGACTTGCCGTACGATGCGTTTACGCGTCAGCAGATTGCCGGGGATTTACTACCGGATGCGACGATGGAGGATCTGGTTGCCACCGCCTGCCATCGGTTGACGCAAACCAATGAGGAGGGGGGGACGGACGACGAGCAGTTTCGCGTGGAAGCGGTGATCGATCGCATCAACACGACTTGGTTGGCGTGGCAGGGATTGTCGTTTGGTTGTGTTCAGTGCCATTCGCATCCCTACGATCCGATCCGACACGACGAATACTACCGTTTCATGGCATTTTTCAATAACACGGTGGATTGCGATCTGGAGTCGGATGAACCGCGGGTCGCCGTGCCGATGGACCTGGCGGACTACGGGCGGGCGCGAGTGCTCGACCGACAGATCGAGCGATTGCAAGAGGAACTTTGGCGTGACGAATTCTCCTTGTTGACCGATGCCGATTTGTGGCGTCCGGTGGTGGAAATGGAGGCGCGATCCTCCAACCAGACTCGAGTGGTGACGCAGGTGGTCGACGGGGTGGCGGAGTACCGTACGCAGGGCACCGTGGCGCAGCGGCCGACCATCACGTTGGAGTTCCCGCTGCCGCCGGGGGTGGATCGCGTGACGGCCGTCCGTTTCACCGGCTTGCCCCGCAATGAGGAGCGGGCGAGGATCGATTCGGAGTGGGGGTGGGTCTTGTCGCATGTCCGATTGGAACTGGTGCTGGGCGATGGTGCGGCGGAGGAGCTGAAGATCGCTTGGGTGGTCGCAGACGAACC
>RFIQ01000167.1 GCA_003695565.1 Planctomycetota bacterium
CTCCGGCGGCGGCGATCATCAACGCGCGCTTGGCCACCTCCTGCCCTTTGACATCCGCGTAATCCAGATCGTAGTGGCTGAACTCCTGGAACAACCGATCCAACTGGGACGGATGAGGATCGATTTCGATGGTTCCGGCCAGGTAGCCGACTGCCTCGGTCAAGGTCGCTACGGGGATCACCTCGATGTCCTCGACCACCGCCGCCTCGGCCGCATTCTCCGCCGGAACGAGAATACCTCGCAGACCGGCATCGCGAGCCGCCATGGCCATCGACAAGACTCCTTTGATCGGCCGCGTGTGGCCTTCCAACGCCAATTCCCCCACCACTGCATAGTCCCCGAAGCGGTCCGAGCTGAATTGGCCGCTCCCGGCCAGAATCCCAAGGGAGATGGGCAGATCGAACGAGGCGGCCTGTTTGGGAAGTTCGGCGGGCGCCAGGTTGATGACGATTCGCTCGTTGGGCTTCATGAAACCGCTGTTGACCAGGGCGCGTTCCACCCGGTGCACGCTCTCCTTGACCGCCTGTTCGGGCAGCCCCACCAGCATCGTCTTGGGCAACGGCGTCGAAGAAACGTCCACTTCCACTTCCACCGGCACGGCTTCGATGCCCAACAACGAGAGCGTATGGAGTTTTGCCAGCATGTTGGTTCACTTTTCCGGAACTGGGACAGGCGTTGGGAGGGCGCGGGGGAGGGCTCGGTACATCCGCCCCAACCCGGGCTGGCCACGGGTCGATCCACTGCCTCGCGCCAACACCGACCGCCCTGGGCCAACGCCGTCCCCGCCACCTCGTCCTGTCCACCTGATTTGGGGTGTTCTGCATTCTATCGACAAAAGGCGCTTCCTTGTACCGCGTGACGTTGCCGGTTGAGCCGTGGTTTCGATCCGCGATGGCTGGGACAGTCAGTGGGCCCTGGACTGATTGCCCGAGTCGATGGCTTGGCTATCGCCTGGATTTGGACAATAATCTGGGTAGTGCCGTCCCATCCCTGTTGCCCTCCGACCAGGAGGGAACAAGCGAATCACCGTGCCAATGCACTCCGCTCGGCTCAAGGGGGAGATTGCGAGCACCAGGGGTAGAACTGCCGTGCAGCCACGGGTGGCCTGCGTGATGCCCGCGTCGTCGGCTGTTTCCCCGCCGGAATCTTCGCCTGGTGCAGGCAGCGATTCCGACCAGAGTGGACCCATTCCCTACCGCATCCTGAAGCAAGAACATGCAGAATTACGCGCGCATCGGCATATTTGGAATTGTGGCCCTGGTCGCTTTGCGATTGGGGGTCGGCTACCACTTCTACATGGAAGGGGTGAGCAAAGTGAAAGGGGGCGATTTCTCGTCCGAAGGTTTCTTGGTCGCGGCCAAGGGTCCGCTGGCGGAACGGTATCAGGCGCTGATCTGGGACTACGACGGCCAATTCCGTCTGAATCAGGAAAAGGTCAACGAACACTTGGAGCTGGCCGCCAGAAAAGCGGCTGGTCATTTCGGTTTCAACGACAAGCAAAAAGCGGAACTCCGCAAGATCATCGTCCGATACATCGGCAAGGACAGCGGCGGTCGGTGGACAGGGAAGCTGAACGAAGTGTATGCCGAGGGAGCGGAGGATATCAATAAGTACTTCAAGAATGCCGACCGCATCGAATCGATGGAAGAATCGGAAATGTTCGACGAAGTGGCCAGCCTGCGCGGGCAGCGGGAACGCATCGAACAGGAGCTGCGTTCCTCGGTGCAGGATACGCTGGCGGCAATCGATGCCATATGGAAGCAGTACGAACAAGAGCTCAATGCGCTGGCCGAACCAGAACAGATGCAGTCCGCCGGATATTTTCACATCGAACGGCCCGGTGAGGGATGGATCAGCACTCAGATGGTCGACCAGTTCATCCCGGTATTCGACATGGCGGTCGGGGTGTTGCTGATGCTGGGCTTTCTGACCCCGTTGGCCTCCGCCGCGGCGGGACTGTTCCTGGTCAGCGTCGTGCTGTCTCAGTGGCCGGGATACCCTGGGGCACAACCGACCTATTTTCAAGCGGTTGAAGCGCTGGCATGTTTTGTGCTGATGGCGACCAATGCCGGGCGGTTCGCCGGGTTGGACTTCATCCCTTGGGCCTGGTGGCAGAATCGCCGCAGGGCTCGATTCGCCACCGCGACGGCTTGATTATTTGCCAACCGGCTTGGAGATGCAAGATAATGTCCTACGGGGCGGGATGGTACACGCCCTGCACTTTCACGGATTGGATATCGCGGTGGCAGAACGGGCCACTGCCAGTGAACCACATCTAATTTTCAACTAGGAAACACATGCTCCCGATGGGAGCGATTCGAGTATTCGAGAACCGAGGACAAACATGCTGGCTTTGACCCCTGAAGAAAAACAAGTTGGGCAAGACAATTACCACGAAGCGGTAGGCGTGACGCGACGCGACTTCATCAAAGGTGTAGCGGCCGCAGGCGTTGTATCCGGAGCCGGTCTGGGTGCCATGTACTTCGGGTACGGCAAGGTCAACCAACCGGTGCGGATCGGCATCATCGGAACGGGGGACGAAGGCAATGTATTGATCGGTGGTTGCACGCCGGAATACGTCGAAGTCAAGGCGATCGCGGACATTCGTCCCAGCAGTATCCATCGTGCGTTCCACGGAGACTGGGCCAGCGATGCGGCACTGGCGGCCCGCCCCGGTTTGATCAAGAAATACGGCTACAGCAGCGAAGCCGAGGCTCGTCGCAACATCAAGGTGTACACGCCTGAGAACGGTGGCATCGCCGCTCTGCTGGACGATCCGGAGATCGAGGCAGTGATCATCGCGCTGCCCCTGTTCCTGCATGCTCCTATCGCCGTGCAAGCCATGAAGCGCGGCAAGCACGTGTTGACCGAAAAACTGATGGCTCACAACGTCGCGCAGTGCAAGGCCATGGCGCGGGCGGCCAGAGAATTGAAATCCTCGGCCGGACATCCCATCCACCTGGCCACCGGGCACCAGCGGCACTACAGCGTCCTGTACGACAATGCCGTGCATCTGATACGGTATGGCTTGCTGGGTCAACTGCACCACATTCGCGCTCAATGGCACCGCGGCAATTTGCCGGGGCGCGACAGTTGGCAAATGCCCCTGCCAGGCGGCGAAGTAGGCGTGGATGGCAAGCGGATCGATAAGATCCTGGGCGACCTAAACAACTTCAAGAAACAACTCGCGGCCGCCAAGGATCCGGCGGACATCGAGCGGTTGAGCCGCAAGATCGCTCAGTGGGAAGCATGGAACGCCGACCAGACGGTCGAGGCTGCCAAACACGGTTACGAAGACATGGAAATCGGCGATCGTGTTCGCACGGCCCTGGAAGAACTGTGCCGCTGGCGGTTGTGGGAGCGCACCGGTGGCGGTTTGATGGCCGAACTGGGCAGCCATCAGCTCGATGCAGCCACCATATTCTGCTCGGCGCTCCGCCAGGATGGGAAGAAGGCTCATCCCTTGACCGTACATGCCGTCGGCGGCCGACATATCTTCCCACCGGATCGTGATGCCGAAGATCACGTCTATTGCATGTTCGAATTCCCGGGGCCGGAATACGACCCGAATTTCGATGTCGGCTATTACAATCGGATTCTTGACTACCCACCCAAGGGCAAGCCCCTGCCGGGATACGAAAACAATCCCAACCATAAGATCGTGGTAACCTACTCGTCGATCAACGGCAACGGATTCGGCGGTTATGGGGAGGCCGTGATGGGTACCAAAGGCACCTTGGTGCTGGAGCGTGAAAAGGAAATCATGTTGTATGCCGATTCCAACACGTCCGCCAAAGTCAGTGTTAAGGAGGACAAGGGAGGATTCTCGTTGGATACCCAGGCCAGCGGAAGCTACGCAGCAGCAGCGATCAGCAAGGCTGCGTCGACAGAAGACGTAAGCCGCGGCTACACCGAGGAAATCGAGCATTGGGCGTGGTGCATCCGCAATCCCGATCCGGAGAACAAGCCGCGTTGTTACCCCGAAGTGGCCATGGCCGATGCCGTCATCGCTTTGACCACCAACGTCGCCATGGAAAAGGGACGCCGGGGTGAAGCCGGGTTCGTGAAGTTCGAAGACGAATGGTTCGAGCGCGATTCCGACGCCACTCCGGATGGCAGCGACGTTCGCGCGGAGATCCAGCGCTTGGACCAATGGAAGCTGTCGTGATCCCACACTTCGCGGGGACTTCGCCACGCCGGCGGTGATTCATCGCTGCAACCACTCGCGCAAGCGGTCCAGCGACCAGGTATTGACCACCTGGTCGCGTGGTACGCCGGCCCGCCGAGCCTGGATGACCCCATAACGCATGACCTGCAGACCCTCGGTGGAATGGGCATCGGTATTGATGGTGATGGGAATGCCCAGCGCCACCGCCCGCAACAGGTGTTGCTCGGAAAGGTCCAAACGTTTGGGGTTGGCATTCAGCTCGAGGATCTTGCGGCACTCGACAGCCGTCTCCAGGACGGTTTCCATGTCCACGTCATAAGGAGGCCGCGACCCCAACAATCGACCGGTGGGGTGCGCAATGGCATCGACATGCGGATTCTGCAGAGCCCCCACGATGCGGCGCGTGATCTGGTCGCCAGGCTGTCGTTGCCCATAATGCACGCTGGCCAACACCCAATCGGCTTGGGCCAATACCTCGTCCGACAGATCGAGCTGGCCCGATTCGAGAATGTCGCATTCGATTCCTTTGAGAATGGCAAGCCGCCCCTGAAACTGGGCAGCGACGCGGTCGATGTGTTCCCAGTGTTCGAGCAACCGTTGTTCGTCCAGCCCTCCGGCCATACGGACACGCTGGCTGTGATCGGTGATAGCGATGTAGCTCAACCCTCGCTCCACTGCTGCCTGCGCCATTTGGGCTACCGTGTGCAAACCGTCGGTGGCGGTGGAATGCATGTGCAGATCGCCCCGGATGTCTTTCAGTTCCACCAGGCGAGGCATCTGAGCGGGGTCTTCATACCACTGCAACTCCTGCCGCCCCTCCCGCAACTCGGGGGGAATCCAGGCCAGCCCCAGCGACTGATACACTTCCTCTTCGGTGGATCCGGCAACGCGATCCTCAGGCGCATCAATTCGAAAAACACCATATTCGTTGACCGTCAGCCCCCGCCGCCTGGCCCGGCTACGGACTTGAACATTGTGTTCTTTGGAGCCGGTGAAATACTGCCAGGCCGCGCCGAAACTCTCTGCAGCGACCACTCGCAGGTCGACCTGAAACTGGTCCTCGACGCGAATGGACATCTTCGTCTCCCCTCGCGCGATCACGCCACTCAGGGCTGGAAACTCGCCCAGGCGATCCATCACCGAGGCGGGATCCTCGCTGGTCACCAACATGTCGATATCGCCCACGGTTTCCTTGCCCCGGCGGAAGCTACCGGCGAATTCCAGGCGTTGCACGGCCGGGCATTCGTGCATATGTTGCTGCAGCCGCTCGACCAACTCTTCCGCCTGGTCGATGCGCAGCCGGCGGGACGCGGCTTCGGCGATTTCCAGGCCGGCCAGAATCGCCTCTTCCGTCTTGGCCCCAAACCCTTTCAACTTCTGTACGCGATGATCCAAGCATGCCTGGCGAAGATCGGCCAGGGATTCGATTCCCAGTTCGCGATGCAAAACCAGCGCCTTCTTGGGTCCCACGCCCGGGATCCGCGTCATTTGCAGCAACACCGGCGGGGTCTCCGCTCGGAGTTTCTCCAGTTGGGGCAGGGAACCGGTTTGCACCAACGTGCGCGTCTTCTCGGCAATGGTTTGGCCGATCCCCGCCACAGCTTGCAGGTCGCGCGTTCCATCCCGCAAAATCTCCTCCACCGGTTCGGGCAATTGAGCGATCGCTCGTGCCGCGTTTCGGTAGGCGCGCACGCGGAACGCGTTCTCCCCGCGCAGTTCAAGCAGGTCGGCCATCTCATCGAATACGTGCGCGATTTCTGCATTGGTCATGAATGTATTGCCCACGATGGAAGAGCGGAGGAATTCCCACGCCGGACGCGCCCGTCGGCACTCAGGAACGACATCATCCCGCGTGCAATTCGACGACGTCACCGTCGACCGGCTGGTAGTCAGGTTTCACGATGGTGCCAGGATGGACGGCCGAGCCCCAGACCCGAGCCGATTTCAAGGTGCGAGCCATATCCCGGTGCACCTGTTCGGCGACCTCCACCAACGATTCGCCCCGCCGAATGGTAAATGGTTTGCTTCGATCCGGCTCCTTTTCCTTCGGATGCTTGGTGTACACTCGCACGACCCCCAGACGTTCAAACGCGATGCGCCGGAGGTCCTCCAGCCCGGTCCCCACGGTGGCGCTGATTTCCAACCGGTCGTACGGCAGAGGCAGGAATTCGTCGAGAATGGCTTGGCGATCCGAAGCCCCGGGCGCATCCACTTTGTTCAACAGCACCAGCGTCTGACTATAGCTCACTCCCACATCAGCTTCGTCCAACCCGCTTTCCCTTCCCAACCGCGTCTTGCCTGCTCGGAACCGGTCCAGCACCGCTTGCGTATCCTCGATCAAATTGTCGTTGGCCAGGTCGATCATCAACAGCACCAGGTCGGCACCGCGGACCAGCCCCACGGTGTGCGGATCGATGAAATCCGCCGTAACCGGCGGCAGATCAATCAACTGCATGGGACAATCTTCATACAGCATCATCCCCGGCTGCGGAGCCTGAGTGGTGAACGGGTAAGGAGCGATCTCGGGCCGGGCGCGAGTCACCGCGGCCAGCAACGAGCTCTTGCCAACATTCGGAGCACCCAACAAAACGATGCGACCTGCACCCTGCTTGGGGATGCGATGCGATGGCCGCTGGGCAGCTTTGGATTGCTTCGTCAGCTCCGATCGCAACCTGGCGATCTTCGACTTCAGGTCAGCCTGAAGCTTGTCGGTCCCCTTGTGCTTGGGAATCTCGCGCAGCATCCACTGCAGACACTCCAGTTCCTCTTCCGGCGTTTCGGCCTGGCGGTAAGCGGCCTCCGCCTTGTGATATTGGGCGGTCAGATTGGCTGGCATCGGGACGACAGTTCTCGCGAAGCAAACTCGGAGGACACCGCAGCGATCGAATCACCTGCGGTTGGATATCACGATAGTAATGCTGTCGGACCGGTTGGGGAATACGAGTCGCGTCGCGTACACGCGTTCGGCGGGGTCAATGTACTCTCCGGCTTCGTCCAGCTCAGAGATAATCGTCTCCCATCGTTTCGCATCCATTGTGGTGTGGTCAGTGGGCAGCGTGGCAGGGGGCTTCGGCGGCAGCGAATAGACCAGCCGGCGATCCGCATCGAACAACTGCAGGTCTGCTTCGAGGTTCATCATCTCGGCTTCGACAGACAAGATCGCCTTCAATTCGGCAGCAGCAATAATCATGCCCCGCCGCCGGTCATCGCTCCGCGCCACCACGCTGACCCCACATTGAACTACCGGACCGAATACCTCGGAGTGCGCCAACCGCAGCACGGGCTCGCCCGGAAACTGCTCAGCCACGGCGCGTTGGAATGAATCGGACACGCCCTCGAGCAATTGATCCTCGGGAACAGCCCGCACATTGTGCGGATCTTGAACGCCCCGGCGCACCCGTACCATTTCGGTCACGTGCTCGCCCTCGATGGCCAGAAAGTGAAGTTCGGCCAGGTTAGGTCGGTTGCGAATCGCCGCTTGCATGATGGCTGCCAGCCGACCGCGCCACTCGCGCAGCGATGTGTTATCTCCATGCGCCGGTTCGGATGCCGGGAAGGGGGATGTACCTGCCACCTCTGGTCCCGAATCGGGCTGGAGTGAGGCAGGGGGAACGTACGTTTCGAGAATACCCTCGGTGGGGGGCACTTCGGTCATGAACTTCGCCGTGGACGCCAACTGCCTCAACTGGACGCACAGCCGCGATTTCAGGTCGCGTCCGGCCAGGCGAAGGGCTTCATAGTTGGAAGCACGCTCTTTGCGGCCCGCGATCCAGTTCTCGACTTCCGCAGCCAATTCCGCAGCGGTACGGTGCCGCGCGGCCTTGTTGGGAGCCAGCGCTCGCATGCAGATCGCCTCCAAATCGCGGGGAACATCAGGATTGATCGAGCGCGGCGAGGGCGGGCGAACTTCGACGATGGACCGGAGGACGGCATGCAGATCCTGACGATGCCGCAGATCCCCAACCGTTTGATGGTGCGGGGCACGACCGGTCAGGATGGAATACAAGATGGCCCCCAAACCGAAGACGTCGGTGCGCACGTCGATGGCATCCAAGTCACCCTCCGCTTGCTCCGGCGCCATGTACAACGGAGTGCCTAGATACTTGCCGTGAAAGGTACGTTTGTCCGATACCCAGTCGAGCGCTTCTCCGCTGAGCGCCAGCCGCGCATACAATTCGCCGTCGCTATCCAGTTTGGCCAGTCCCCAATCCAGTACCAAGACCTGGCCGAATCGGTCCAAAGCTACGTTTTGCGGCTTCAAGTCCCGATGCAGTACGCCTCGGTCGTGCGCATAGGCGATCGCTTCGCAAACGTTCAGAAAGGCGGTCAACAACCGATGCAAATCAATCTTGGTCGCCACCCCCGCCTCGCGGCGTGCATGGTATTCTTCGATCGCATCGGCCAAGGTGTGCTTGCCCAGGAAGCGCATGGCATAGAAAGGCAATCCAGTTTCCGAGTCGATGCCGCTGAGATAGACCGGGACCACATGGGGATGCTCGAGGTGTCCGGTTATCTGGGCTTCGCGCTGAAATCGTCTCCATAGCGGTTTCGACGCAGCGGCGGTGGGATTCATTTCCTTGAGCGCAACCTTGCGGCCCAACACCTCATCCCGTGCCAACCAGACGCTTCCCAAGCCACCGCTGCCGATCTTCTGGATCAAGGTGAACCGTCCGTCGCATCGCCGTTGCGTTCCCTGTTCGTCACTGGCAGCCGATTCGGTCGTCTCTCCCTCGCCGGCGGCCACCTGAGGCGGCGCGTAATACAGCGTCTCCTTCTCCGCCACCTGGGCATACTGAGCATCGTCGATCTCGGCGGAAAGCGCCTGCTCCAGTTTCTTGGCCACCGCCCGCTGCATTCGCTCTTTCGAAACAGGGCTCAGTCCGCCCACTCCTTCGTCCTCAGCGCTCGATTCAGCCCCCAACTGAGCGGCATGCTCGATCGCCGCCATCCACTGGTGCAGAACGCCGGCCTGAGCATGCCGCGCCTCGTACTCGCGCAGGGCATCACGCTCGGCGGACGTCAGGTCACCGCTGAGCGAACGGCTCATCAATTCGACGGCCTGTCGATCGTTTTCGATATTAACCATGTCAATTCGCCTCGATGCCCATGCGGGCCGACACGCATCGAGCCAGCGCCAGGCGGACTCGATGCATCCGCACCCACAGATTGGACGGGGTGATTCCCAGTTCCTTACAAATTTCCTTAGGCTCCATGTGCTCCATGGCATGCAGCACGAATACATCTGCTAGTCCGCGTGGAACCCGTTCCAAACACTGGCGAACGACCCGCCAGATCTCGGCCAGTTCGACCTGACCGGATGGTTCATTGGTCGTCAGCGAACTTGGAATCAACTGATCGTCGCCATCGAACCACCCCGCCTCCGCAGCCAGTGCTTTCTCATTGTTGCGGTGGCGTTCCTCCACACGAATCCAATCGACGATCTTACGCCGCAAAATGGCGCGCAACCAACAATCGATGGGAGCATCCCCCCGATACTGTCCCAGCCGCTCGATACCCTGCATGAATGTTTCCTGCACCACTTCCTCGGCGGCATGCGGGTCGCGGAGCCGGACGACGGCATACCGATAGAATGCGTCCCCAAATCGCTCGACCCATTCAGCCGGAGGCGGATCAACGACGACCGGGACCTGAGAAAGCCCACTCATGGGACGTCTCCCTAACACTTTGCCAAACGGCCGGACCTCAGGGGGCTCAATTCGGTGCCGCCATCCAACCAGCGACAGACCCCAACGGCGCCCGGGATCGCCCCTTTGCGTTCTCGCCCTTGCTAGCCATGACCAACCTTTGCTCCGACACCGACCAGGTTGCCATCCGGTTCCGCGCTACACGCCCATGCCCAGTATAACACCTGGCGACTACGTGTAACGAGGACTCAGGGGTAACCACGGGAGAGTTCCCGACTTGCAATCGATCACCGAACAGGCCTCGGCGAAAACCCGGGCAGAACGCCGAGAACAACGAGTGCCTGGTCAATCCCGAACCGGTCCTGCGAGCGGCTCGACTCGCACGCGATGCCAAACTGCCCCGACGATCAGCGCGCACCAGATCGGCAGATGCTCCCACCAAACGACGACAAAATCGAAAAAGTCGGCGCCCTGGTAGTGCGTCCCCCACACGCTGCGTCCCTGGAACTGATACGCGAACCAGAATCGCAAATAATACAACAGCGCGAACGTACTAACCCATTTCCAAGCCGAGTTGCGAACAAAGGGAACCAACGGCAGTGCCCAGGACCAGTACCAGGGATTCTGGGTCGGGGACAGCATCCACAACCAGGCCAACGTCAACCCTGCGGCGGCGAGCAGAACTCTGGGAGAATCGGTTGGTGGCAATCGCACAGTGAGTACCACTGCGATGATCACCAACATCCCTCCAGTGATGGCGCGTGCGATCCAGAACCCGGCTCGCTCGGGCTCGAGCCCACTGAATTCCGCAACCCACTCGGCAACGCTGGCCCGAAATCGGTCCGTTGTAACTGCAAACCAGGGGGTGACGGCCGCCAAGCGGGCCGAGGCCGGCCGAACATTCTCTTCGATAACCATGAAGAACAAGTCGTTCATCTGCCACCGGCTGAGAAAAGCCCGCAGGCCATCGGTCCGTCGGGCTTCGGCCAGCGCTGTCTGGTGTCGTTCGTCCGGATCGACCTGGGCCGGTAATGGAGACGCTACCGCATTCGGGCTCCCTGGTGGCGACTCCGTCATCGTGGGTGGCGGGGGAGGCGGTTCGAACGGCCGGGACGGTGCATCAGCCGGTGGGTTCAGCGTCGCATAGACCATCGGTGCCAAGGTCATACAAGAAGCCAGCCCGCAGATTGCTACAGTCTGCAGGCCCGCCCCCCATCCGCTGCGCAGTCGCGCGGCGTGCCCGAGCAGGGGCAGCAATACGATGGGATAGAGTTTCGCTCCCACGGCCAATCCCAGCAGCAATCCGCCGACCGACCAACCGAACCGGCCACCGGGCGAAGCCCGCCATGCATCCACGGCGACCAGCAACGCCGCCATGCACAGGGCCACCGCGATCGAGTCCAGATGACCACTACCGGCGAATTCCTTCAGCACCAGTGGACTCCAGCCCCACAGGATCGATGCAGACGGATGCAAATCGCAGCGACGCAACAAATGCAGCAGCATCGCCAACACGGACATGTCGAAAACGACCAGAACCAGTTTCATTACCAACAGACGCGTTGCGATCTCCGCTCGCGACGGCGTGATTGCGGTGGCCAGGGCGAACACCGCCTGGCTCACTGGCGGATAGATCGTGCGAATCTCCGCAAAATGGACGCGGCGGAGGATTTCGTGCAATCGCCAGTCCGCCTCCCGCAACTCGACCAAACGCTGCAATTGGGGACCGATCGTTTCCGTATTCGGATCGGCCTGTTGAACCCGCAATGGGCTGTAGTCAAACGGGCTGACTCCCTGCGCCATCACTGCCCCGTCCCACATGTACCGGTAGATGTCGATCTCCAGAATCGGATGGGAGACCAACCAGATGGCCCGCAGAGCGATTGCTACGCCCAGGATCGTCCACACCAGTTTGCGTGTCGCGGCAATGCGACGCCCCACATGAACGCTCAACAGATGCAGCAGGGATGCGGTCATCAGCAGAAGGACAACCAATGGAATCGGGCGTCGAAGCGGCGGGGCACCATACGCGAAATAGACGCTGAGGTTGGCGATCCAGGCGGCAATAGCCAATTGCACGGCCGCCAGCACTAGAAAAATGCCCCATCGCCTGCCGCTACCCTGTGGGGCGTTCACGTCGTGCATTGATCTTGCCTGGTCCGTCGGCGGATTGAATCTTGTCCACGGCACCTGGTTGCCACCCCCGCATTAACCAATGGTACCGCGCGATCGTGCACAGGATCTTCGCTCCGGCCAACAGCGTCCCCCGCACCGTCCCGCTGATCTTGCTCTGTCCGATCCTTCGCCGATACGGAAGTGAAATCTCGTGCATGCGCAAACCCGCCACGGCCGCTTTGATTTGCATTTCGACTGTCCAACCATAATTGCGGTCGCTCATCTCCAGCGACTGTAAAGAAGTGCGCCGGATGGCGCGGAAAGGGCCCAAATCGGTGTACCGCACCCCCCAAAACCAGGCGATCAGCGCGACGGCCAACCGATTTCCCAACCGGCTTTGCAAGGGCATCGATCCGGGTTCCGCGTCCCCCATTAATCGCGATCCTAATACGAAATCGAACTGGCCGTCTGCGATGGGGCTCACCAAATCAGTTAAACAACGGGGATCGTCGGAATAATCGGCATCCAAGAACGCTACGATCGTCGGTGATTCTGGTTGTCGAAGCGGCCAGGCCCGATCGAGATACGCCAGCCCCGACAAACATGCCTGGCCATACCCCGGGACCGGTTCGCGAACCACGGTGGCTCCCATTTCCTCAGCAACCCGGCCGGTGGCATCGGTCGATCCATTGTCCACCACGATCGTCACGGACGTCGGCGGCAGGTCTTGCAAGACACGGCCGATAGCTTCCTGCTCATTGCGGGCTGGTAAGATGACCGCGGTCTGTTGCAGCGCGGCGTGCTTCGAACCTGGGAGCGTTTGTCCAGCCATCTGGGCCTCACCTGAGGGGCACTATGATTCTAACGCCACACCGCCCGCACTGTGAACGAAGAAGACGCGCGGCAAGTCTCCGGCCAATCGCTCCATCCGCTCGAACAAGTCACCTTCATCGCCTTCGGCGGGGGTTTCAAAGCCCATGAACACAACGGCCGCACTGGAGGACGCGGCTTGGATCGTGTCGGCCACGGGAGCCGTGGAAACGATGACGCGGTGGTCGCACGAAATCCGCGCCGTGGCAGCCAGCTCTTCCAGATGAGCCCGCACTTGCTCCTGCGCCTCGGCCGATTCGACGACCCGCAGCAATCGGATGCGATTGCGACGCCACTCGGGGTTTTGATGCAACAAGTGGGCCAAGGTCAGCATCAGAGCTCCATTCTCCAAACCGCGCCACCATATGTCGATGGTACCTTCCGGGGTCCGCCAATGTTCGTCTACCGATCCGATGTCGCGATCGTCCTCCAGCGCTGCTGCAAACCGGGCGGCCAGCACACTTTTTCCGGTGCGAGTGGCAATCCGCATATGCGTGCCGAAGGCTATCGCCTTTTCCCGATCGCGTGGCCAACCGAACAGAACCGTGTTGGGGCGCATGCGTCCCAGGCCATGGCACTGCAACAGGGCTTCGATTCCCTGCGAAAGGTTGGGATGGATGGTAACGACGGGAAAAGCTTCCAGTTCCTCGCGCTGAATGAAGCTCCGCAACGCCGCTTCATAGCGATTGCGTCGATCGGCGTGCGCATCGATTTCACCAGTGACGACGTGTGCCAGGGTCAGGATGCCATGCCCGGATGTCAGCCAGTGGCCATAGATGGGAATGTAGGGGCGTGTCCATCCCGAACCGCTCAACGCCATCACCGTCGGCCGCCAATTCTTGGGATCCTGCGCTTCCTCTTCCAACCGCAGCAGGGCCCGCCGGGCTCGTTCAAATGCCAGCCCCGTCCGCAGGTCTCCCCAACGCCGCTCCACTTCCAGATTATGGATGTACCAGTGCAACCCCGCTAGCGTGGCGATAGCGATCATGGCCCACAACCAGTTGATCAGCAACATGACGCCCAAACAACCCACCGCACCCAGCAGCGAAATGGACCAGTGGTTGTATTTGAACGTGGGGCGATAGCTGGGATTCTTGGTAATCGCTTCGTAAAAAGTAGCCAGATTGAGCAACCCGTAGGTGATCATGAAAAACATGGTGATGATCGGCGCAATGGCATTCAAATCCCCGGCCACGACGCAGATCTGTGCAATCGCAAAGGTCAACACGGTCGCCCGGCGGGGTTCATTGGAATTGCCGCTGCCGGCGGCGAAGAACTTCAGCCGCTCGAAAATCTCGTCGCGGGCAAATTGCTGTAAAATGCGCGGCGCTCCCATCATCGATCCCAGCGCCGAGGACAAGGTAGCGGCGAACACGCCGGCCGTGATCAGCGCCGGCAACGCGGCCACGTCGCGCATGATCATGGCATTGGCAATCAACTCCTCGGCCGGCGCCACTCCCGCCAGCACGACCGCCAGAGAAACATAGATCGCACCGGTCACGGCCACGGCAGCCAATGTGCCACGGGGAATCGATCGGGAGGGATTGGCCAGGTCGCCCGACATGTTGGCGCCCGCCATAATCCCGGTTACCGCGGGAAAAAACAGAGCGAACATGGTCAACACGTTTTCGCCCGGCAGAAAGTGAGGCGAAACGTTGGCGCGCAGTGTTTCCC
>RFIQ01000168.1 GCA_003695565.1 Planctomycetota bacterium
GCAGCACACGGCTCGCCGCACCCACTCGCCCCCATCGACGTGCGGCTGGAAGACGTTCGACATACCGAAATCACCAACGCCAGCCTGGTCATCATGAACCTGACGTTGCAGTTCATCCCGCTGGAGGATCGTGGCGACTTGATCCAGCGCATCCACGAGGGACTGCTCCCCGGCGGCGCCCTGTTGTTGTCCGAGAAAGTCCGCTTTGACGACCCGGCAACTCAGTATTGGATGACCGAGCTGCATCACGATTTCAAACGGGCACAGGGCTACAGCGATTTGGAGATCGCTCAGAAACGCCAGGCTCTGGAAAACACCCTGTTGCCCGAGACGGTCGCCGCGCACCAACAGCGGTTGATCAATGCCGGTTTCGCCATCGCCCCCGTCTGGTTTCAGTGCTTCAATTTTGTATCTTTGTTGGCCATCAAGAACCCCACGTAGCGACATTTCCTGCAGCGTCACTCTCCTAAGTGGCGTCCGTTCGAAGCATCATCGTCGTATCATTCCACCGCCTTCCGCCGGAATTTCCCGCGACCATCCGCACGCTTTCGAAATCGGCGTCACTGCCCTGACGCAAACATCAGCCGACCATGCAACACTCAAGACGCGAACCGACCAACTCGGCCACCCAGCCCTTCGATCGTTCCACCGCGATCGGCTGGCTGCGCGACGCCGGAGTCGCAGCATGGGCCGGGCAGGTCGAGGAACTGGTCCAGCAGCGATACTCCCCAGCGGCTCACGGCGATTGGCCCAAGTGGACCCGAGCCATCGAGTCGCTGCCGCCGCCCGAAACGGCAGCGGGCGTGTCGGTGATCGACGGTGCGGTATCGATCGTCCGCTCCGCCGAGTCTCGAATTTCGATCGACTCGGAAGGTGTGCCGCGGAGTTTGATGCGACTTCATCCTTGGCGCAAAGGACCGTTTCGGTTCTTCGAGGTGTATGTCGACACCGAGTGGCGGAGCGATTGGAAATGGTCGCGGATCGAGCAGGCCGTGGACTGGACCGACCGGACAGTACTCGATGTCGGTTGCGGGAACGGTTATTACGGCTGGAGGATGCTCGACCGCGGCGCCCGTGCCGTGATCGGTGGCGACCCGCTGTTGCTGTACAACGCGCAGTTCGAAGCCGTCCGGCGGTATTGGCGGGGCGAAGAGCGACATTGGGTTTTGCCGCTGAAGGATACCGAAATCGCACCCGACTTGAGGCTGTTCGATATCGTGGTGTCGATGGGAGTTCTCTACCATCGGCCCAGTCCGATCGAGCACTTGATGTTGCTCCGCAGCGCTTGCCGGCCGGGCGGTACCGTGTTGCTCGAAACGCTGGTGGTCGAGGATACTAGGCCGACGGTTTTGGTGCCGCAGGATCGGTACGCCAAGATGCGCAACGTGTGGTTCATCCCCTCGCCGCCGATGATGGAGATTTGGTTGCATCGGTGCGGGTACCGCGACATCCGATTGGTCGATGTCAGCCCCACGATGGTCGAAGAGCAACGCCAGACCGAGTGGATGCAGTTCGAATCGCTGGCCGATTTCCTGTCGCCCGAAGACCCCACTCGCACGATTGAAGGCTACCCGGCACCGGTCCGCGGCATCTGGCGTGCTACCGCCTGAGGCGGGACGCTGCCTGTTCGCAGCGAACACTGGGTTTGCGATTCGCGATAGTACGGCCGTATTGGGATAGCCCATGGGGCTCCCGGGGCACGGCGTTGCAAGTTAGCGAGCTTCGAACCAGTTTGAACCGCTTGTCTTTTTCCACGTAATCGCTGATCTGTCGTTCGATCTTACACGTGGGATAGGCATCCTGCCTGTCAGGTGGAAACGCTCCGGCGGCTGCTCCCCCCATGAACGGGGGCAGGAGGACACCATGTACGGACCTGCCTGTCAGGTGGAAACGCTCCGGCGGCTGCTCCGGCGCATAGGGTTGATGACTGGGACATCCGGTGAGTTCCTATCCAGGGGGGATGGCAAGTGGTTTACAGGCTGGAAGCCTATACCACGGGGGGTGATGGAAAATGGTTCACAGGCTGGAAGCTTATGCCACGGGGGCTGATGGAAAATGGTTCACAGGCTGGAAGCCTATGCCACGGAGGGGGCCGTTGAGTAGGCGACCGATCCAGGTGTAGCGAACGCAGTAGTGGTAGCTGAGCAGCAACAGGGCTGTTACGACCACGACGATTCCGACGAATTTTGCTACGGTCGGCATAGGCCAGTCACGGACCAGCCACTGGGCGAGCAGCACCAAGGGGAGATGGGACAGGTACAGCCAATAGGACGAATCTGAAATGTAACGCAACGTTTTGCTCTCGGCCGGCATCGTCTGCCGAAACAGCCCGATCGAGCCGCGCAGCATGAGCCAGGCATAGAGGGCTTGGAGGAAACTCGCGGCGAGCCGCCCGAAAGGGAGCTCATCCTGGGGCCGAACAAGGCCAAAGGTGCCAGATACCAGGTCGAGCCCCACTGGGAAGACGATCAGCAGGGCCAGCACGATAGTAATAATCCAGTGGCGTCCCAGTCTTCCCGCCGCGTCACCGGCATCCCAATAAAGCGCGCCGAAATAGAAGAACACGGCGTAGTAGGCCATCACGTGTGGCAACGGCAGCAGCCCGATCGATGCGTCCGGACCAAACGTTTGTTGCGTCATGAAAGCTTGGGGAAGCATCGTCAGGGGGACGAGCCAAAGAAGGCTGGCCCAAGAGCAGGTCAACCATCGCAGGAGTCGAGTCGGACGCAGTTTGCCGCCCAGCCACGCATACAGGGGAAATGCGGCCACCAACCAGCAGAGAAACCATAGAAACCACAAATGCATGAAAAAGGGGAAATAGAACAAGAAACCGAACAAGGCGGCTAGCGGCCCGCCCGACGCGTCAGCCGGTTGCCGCAGCGACGATTCAGGGATGCCCAATTGCCGGGCGATCCGCTGGCGACCTTCCCACAACCGGCGCTCGTCCACGGAGGTCCCGAACGCGTTTGCAATCGAATTGGTGGTGAGAAAATCGATGGTCAGCAAGTCCTTGGGCGTCTGGCCCTTGATATCCAACGTGTCGGGATCGGCTCCCGCGCGCAGCAGGAGCTCAGCTTCCTCAGCCCGGCCCAGAAACGCGGCGCTGTGCAAGGCCGTGCCCAAGTCCCGGTTTCGCTGATGCACATCGGCGCCCTTGTCGATCAGCATCTTCACCATGTCGGTGTGACCCAAGAAAACGGCAACGGTCAATACCGACGCTCCGTCCTCGCTGATGGCATTGACGTCGAAGTCGCCTTGCTCGATCGCTTGCAGGACCTGCATGGTGTCTCCGGCCACCACAGCCTCCCACGCCGCGGCGGACTCCGTCGACGGCGGGGCGGGCCGGCTGACCAGCGCCGTGACGATCCACATAGCAGGAATGATGGTCAGGCAGCTAAGGAACAAGGGCAGTCCGATTCGCCGAGCCCGGTGCAGGAGCATCGCCCACAGCCCCCGTCGGCGCCACAGCATGGCGGTAAAGAAACCGCTAAGCATAAAGAACAAGGGCATGCGGAATCCGTGGATGGCGGCGAAGAGAACGTAGTAGGAGTCGCTCTGGAATCGATCCTTGACCGTCCAAGGTATGGGGGAAAACGACAGCGCAGCATGCAGAACGATTCCCAGCAGCATGGCGATCGCCCGCAGTGCGTCCAAATCGTGCCGGCGGTCGATCGGCGGAGCCGCGGACACCGCGTCCGTCGCAAGCGTCGCCTCCAACACCAGTGGCGAGGCCTGGGGCGTCGGTTGTTTCGAATCGATGGTGCTCACGGAAAACCTCCCAATTGGGAACGCGGGGCCGCCCTAAGAATTTGGAGTAGTGACTATTTCTCTGGCATCGACGAAGATCACTCGATTCTGACTCGTTCGATGTCCCGCAGTAGCGTTTCCGCTTCCATGATGCTGCGGCCCGCCAATCTTCTGCGCAAGGGAGCGGTCGACGGAGAATCTGATCGCTGCACGCGCCAATAC
>RFIQ01000169.1 GCA_003695565.1 Planctomycetota bacterium
TCCGATCGGGCTGGGGACGTGGGCCATTGGGGGCGGTGATTGGAAGTTCGGTTGGGGAGACCAGGACGAACGCGAGGCGATCGATGCGATCCTGGCTGCCGTCGATGCAGGCATCAATTGGATCGACACCGCGGCCGTTTACGGGGGTGGCCGCAGCGAGGAGATCGTCGGGAAAGCGCTGCGCGAATTGGGCCCCGACCGCCGTCCAATCATTGCCACAAAATGCGGCCGGGTGATGCGCGGGCCGGATCAGATCGACAAGGTGCTGAAGCGCGACAGCGTGCGATCCGAGTGCGAGGCCAGCCTGCGGCGGTTGGGCGTCGATTGCATCGATCTGTATCAATTGCATTGGCCCGAGCCGGATGAGGATATCGAGGAGGGATGGGAGGCGTTGGTCGAGCTGAAACGCGAGGGAAAGGTACGTGAAATCGGCGTTTCGAATCACAGTGTGACGCAGTTGGCACGCTTGCAAAAAATTCACCCAGTGGCCTCATTGCAGCCTCCGTACAGCCTGATCGTTCCCGAGGCTGAGAAGGAATTGCTACCCTACTGCGCGGAGCACGGCATCGGCGTGATTTGTTACAGTCCGATGTACAAAGGGTTATTGACGGGCAAGTTCACTGCCCAGAGTGTGCATGCGCTTGGTCCCAAGGATCACCGCACTCGCGATCCGCATTTCCAATCTCCGCGGTTGGACGCGCACTTGGGGTTGATCGATTGTTTGCGACCCATCGCTGAGAAACATGGTCGCAGTCTGGCCGAACTGGCCATCGCCTGGGTATTGCGACGTCCGGAAGTCACGGCGGCCATCGTCGGCGCCCGGCGACCATCTCAGATTTTGGACGTGGTGGGGGCTGCCCAGTGGCGGTTGCCCGAGGAGGATCTGGAAACCATCGAGCAACTGCGGCACGGCCACCGCCAGGCCTTGTTGCGCGCAGCGCAAATCCTGGGTTGAGCGGCTTTCCGCTGGCTGGTGACCGTCGCGACGGGTCGAGCGAGATGGCTGACCAGTTTGGCCGCTGGCCGCCAGGCCACTTACTGGCCGAGCCGATCGGGCTGGTCGGCACCGGCCAGGATCCTCTGGTGCAACTCTTGCATCTGCGCCAGGATTTGGGGATGTTCCGCAGCCACATCGACGCGTTCGTCGATGGCCTGGTTCAGGTCATACAGGGCGCCGGGCCGGGAAATGGAAACGGTGGTCCACGGGCCTAGTCCATCGCGAATTTGGCCCGGCGGGATGTATTTCCAATGCCCCTGGCGCAGCGCCAGGTTGCGCGCTTCGTGAATCAGGTGAGGCCGTCCCACGGGGTCTTTGCCCAGCAAGGCATCGATCTGATTGCGGCTGTCGATGCACTGGTCGGCGGGAACGGAGGCTCCCACCAACGCCGCCAGGGAAGCCGCCCAGTCGACCTGGCCGACCAGGGCCTGCGAAGTGGTGCCCGGGGATACGTGACCGGGCCAGCGAACGAGGCAAGGGACGCGCGTTCCGCCTTCGAAGGACGAATACTTGCCGGCCCGATAGGGTCCGTTGGGCCGATGCTCTCCCAGCAACTCGTTCGCCTGGTCGACATAACCGTCGTCCAGCACCGGACCGTTGTCGGAAGTGAAGATGACCAGAGTGTCATCGCGTAGGCCGAGAGCGTCCAGCTTGTCCAAGATCTGGCCGACGCACCAATCGAGCTGCAGCATGGCGTCGCCGCGCCATCCCAAGCCACTTTTCCCCTGGAAGCGAGGATGCGGAACCCGCGGCACGTGGATATCGTGGGTCGAGAAATACAGGAAGAAGGGTTCCTGGCGATGTTGCTCCAGGAATTCTTCGGCCTTATGGGTGATCGTGTCGGCCATGTCTTCATCGACCCACCGCGCTTTCTGCCCCCCGGTCATCCAACCGATGCGCGATATGCCGTTGACGATCGTTTGGTTGTGACCATGCGACCACATTTGCTTGAGCGAGCCCGGTGGTACTTCGGCTCCGGACGGATTGGGGTCGATGCGTTTGCCGAAGCTGACTCGGATTGGGTCGGCGGGATCCAGACCCACCACGCGACCTTGTTCGACGTACACGCAGGGCACGCGGTCGCCCGTGGCCGGAATGAGGAAGTGGTAATCGAAGCCGACGTCTTGGGGATTGCGGCGAATCTCTTTGTTCCAATCGATGGGGCCGTCTCCTAGCCCCAAGTGCCATTTGCCGATGACTGCAGTCGTGTACCCGGCTTGCTTCAACAATGCAGGCAAAGTCAGCGTGTCGGGCCCGATGATCATGTTCGCGTCGCCCCGGGCAATGCCTGTGCCGGGCTGGCGGAACGCATACCGTCCCGTCAACAGCGCAAAGCGGCTGGGCGTACACGTTGCTGCCGAGCAGTGAGCATCGGTGTGCCGAACGCCCTCCGCAGCGATCCGATCGATATTCGGCGTGCGGAGCGTCGTTTGCCCGTTGCAGGAAACGTCGCCGTATCCCACGTCATCGGTGTAGATCAAAACGATGTTGGGTCGTTCTGCGGCCCGCGATGGTGCGAACCAGGCGGTCAGGATTGCCAGTGCGAAAAAGGGAATAGCAATGCGATACATCATGATGGGTGTCGTCTGAGTCAAAAGGGTGGGTTATTGTCAGCAATGGGCCAGATGTGCGTGTCGCAA
>RFIQ01000170.1 GCA_003695565.1 Planctomycetota bacterium
CCGATGCGCACATGGTTGCGTTGGCGTAGCCCAGCCTGCTACCGGCTCGGTCGGCGAGCGAGATCACATGCCGAAGCTGGCTGCGTCCTCCTCGGGGGCTGGTTGATAGCCATGGGGTGTCATGGAGCAACCGGCCCTGCCCTGGCTGAGCGAGCGGATGGCGGACGAGTATCCGAACAATTCTTTGAGCGGGGCGAAAGCAATGATCCCCGTCATGATCCCCCGCGACTCGGTAGCATCGATCATGGCGCGACGTTGTTGCAAATCGCCCACGATGTCGCCCACGTATTCATCGGGAGTGACGATATCCAATCGCATGACGGGTTCCAGCAGGACTGGCCCGGCGGCTTGCATCCCCTTGTCAAAAGCATCATTGGCGGCGATGCGAAACGCGACGGCGTCGGAGCCGATTTCCCGCATCTCGCCTCCAACCAGGCTGACGCGAAAACCGGACAGGGGAAAACTGCCGATCAATCCGCCGCCTTCCGCTCGGCTCCGCAGTTCTTCCATCACCGCATCCTTGAGGTCATTGGGCAAGCTGTCCTCGCCGAAGAATTTGTCCAGCACGATGACGTCGGCCGAGGGGTCATCGAGGGGTTCGAACAGCAATTCCACTCGGGCGAACAGCTGTGTTGCGCCGACCTGGCGGTTGCACTGGCCGATAACACGCGCCTCGCGGGCGATCGTTTCCCGGTAGTTGACGCGCGGCTTGTAGAATTTAACATTCAGATTGAAGTCGCGGACCAGACGGTGTTTGATGACATCCAAATGCAGTTCCCCCATGCCGCTGATCAGCGTCTGTCCCGATTCGGGGTTCTCGACGGCGTCGAAGGTCGGGTCTTGCCGTTCAAGCATCTGCAAGACTTCGGCCAGTTTCTTGCGTTCGGCGGCATTCTCCGGTTCGATGGCCATGGAAATGACCGTTTGGGCAAATTCGATGCTGGGCAATTCGATCGGGTTTTTGGGGTCGCACAGCGTGTCGCCGGTCACGGCGTATCGCGGGCCGATGGCACAGGCGATGTCGCCGCATTCGAGTTGCGGGATCTGGCCCTGGCGTTCCTTCTTGGTGGCGTGAATCTGCCACAACTGGGCGATGTTCTCTTTCTTGTCGCGGTTGGGGCAAAGCACGCGCGAGTTGGCTTTGACGATTCCCGAATAAACCCGGATCCAATACAAGTCACCCGTTTTGGCCGGGATGATCTTGAAGACCAAGGCGCAGAACGGTTCCTCGTTGGACGGTTTCCGCTCGATGATTTTGGTGCGGTCGCGCGGATCGACTCCCTGTACCGGCGGGCGGTCCAGCGGGCACGGGAGGTAAGCCGCCACGGCATCCAGCAGGGGTTGGATCCCCATGCCATGCAGGGCCGAGCCGCATAGGACGGGTTGCAAGACGCGATTCAGGCAAGCCTCCCGCAGGGTACGGCGGATCAGTTCCGCCGGGATGGGCTTTTCCTCCAACGCCAATTCCATCATCTCGTTGGAAACCGAATATAGTGTCTCCAGCATGGCCTCCCGCCACACCGCGGCATCATCCTGCATTTGTTCGGGAATCGATTCGTAAATGACGTCCTTGCCATCGGTTTGTTCCGAGAAGCGGATCATTTTCATTTCGATCAAGTCGATCACGCCGACAAACGGGTCGGCGGTATGCGCGGGGCCTGTTCCGACCGGGATTTGCACAGGTACCGGATGGGCATTGAGCCGCGGTCCGATCTCGTCCAATACCCGATAGAAATCGGCGCCTTCGCGATCCAGCTTGTTGATAAACACGATGCGAGGCACATCGTACTTGTCGGCCTGCCGCCAGACCGTTTCGCTTTGCGCTTCGACTCCCTCACGCCCCGAAAAGACGACAACCGCGCCGTCCAGCACCCGCAAACACCGTTCGACTTCAGCGGTGAAGTCGACGTGGCCCGGCGTGTCCAGCAAGTTGATCGTCACGTCATTCCAGCGAAAGGTGACGCAGGCGGAGTAGATGGTGATGCCCCGCTCCTGCTCTTCCGGATCGTCGTCCGTTTCGGTGGTTCCTTCGTCTACCCCGCCAGCTTTGTGTTTGGCTCCGCTGACGTACAGCATGCGTTCGGTAACGGTCGTCTTGCCAGCATCGATGTGTGCGATGATGCCGATGTTGCGTAAGGACTTGAGGTCGCGTGCCATGGCGGAATGGTTTCCGTGATAGGAGTGCAGGCGGGCCGCCGCGGCCGGTTCATCCATCGGCCACCCGGAGGTTGTCCAGATCGGCGCAAAAAAAGAGCCACGTCATCGAGAGGACGACACGGCTCCGCTAGGTCGTTCAGCCCAGGCTTACCACGCAAAGTGAGCGAAAGCCTTGTTGGCTTCAGCCATGCGGTGCGTATTCTCACGACGGGCGATGGCAGTGCCTTCCTTGCGGTACGCAGCCAGCAATTCATCGGCCAGCTTCAGATGTACCGGACGTCCCTTCTTTTCTCGCACGGCCAACAGTATCCAGCGAATCGCCAGCGATTGCTGACGGGCGGAATTGACCTGCATTGGAACTTGGTAGGAAGCACCGCCGACGCGTTTGGAACGCACTTCGATGAACGGCTTGACGTTCTCAACAGCTTGCTCGAACACCTCGATCGGCGGACGGTCGGTGACCTTCTGCCCGATCACGTCCAAGGCGTCGTAAAA
>RFIQ01000171.1 GCA_003695565.1 Planctomycetota bacterium
TCCTGGTTCAATGTGCCCAGCCCGTAGGCGGCCCATGCCCCCATATGCGGCGCACCCATCAGGACGGAGCCCGAGTTGATGTTGTAGAGCGCCGCGCCGTGGTTCTTGGCTCGAGTGGTGCAAGAGTGGATGAAGCCAATCTCATCTACATGCCGGGCGAGCTGCGGAAACAGCTCCGATACCCAGGCACCCGATTGCCCATAGCGCCGGAAGCGAAAGGGCGATTTCATGATCGGACCGGGATGGGGGAACAGCGTGTCCACATCGCCCGGGAAAAGCTGGCCGTCCCATTTGTGCAGCGCCGGTTTGGGATCGAACAAATCAATGTGCGAGGGACCACCATTCATGAACAGCCAAATCACCGATTTGGCGGGTGCCGAGCGGTCGATCTGAGAGCCGGCCGGGGATGCATCGGACAACAAGGTGGACAGGGCCAATCCCCCCAATCCAGCGCCTGCCCGGGCGAGCAGTTCGCGCCGATCGAGCGACGGGCCTGGTGGCCAGACCGCTGGTTCTGGTCCCAAGCGGTAAGGTCGATTCTGTGAAGGGCTGGTGTGGTGATTCATCAGGGCCTCGATGCAGCGCCGGGTTAGTGTCAGTCGATATACAGGAATTCGTTGGAGATCAGCAGGGCGTGGCAGATCTCGGTCATCACGTCCACGTCGTACAGCTCGCTGGAGTCGCGTCGGCGCTGTTCGATGTACGCGAAGATCGCCGACTCCTCCGCTTCGGTCGGCCCGCGCTGGTAGACCCGGCGATACGCCATGTGGGTCTGGTCCGCCAGGTCGAGGGAGGCTTCGCTGAGCTGTTCCGCCAGGCGAGCGGCGTGGGTTTCGATGAAGGGAGCATTGAGCAGTGCCAGGGATTGCACGGCTGTGGTGGTCGACACGCGTTGCCCCCGGCACACCGATCCATCGGGCCCGTCCAGCAGGCTCAGCAGGGGCACGGTGTTGCTGCGGCGCAAGGCGACGTAGATGCTCCGTCGCCACACCGCTGGATCCTCCACGACATCCGTGGGCCACTTGCTGTCCAATTCGTGGTCATCCGTGTAGATGGCGTCCTGCGGAATCGGCGGGTAGATGCTGGGCCCATACATCTCCCGATTGAGGGCATCGGTGACGGCCAACACGCTGTCGCGGTACATTTCCGCGCTCAGCCGTTTCAGCCGATAATGGCTGAACAGGCTGCCGTTGGCATCCGCTTCCCGCCGCTGGTCATCGATACGGCTGGTCTGTTGATAGGTCCGGCTGGTGACGATCAATCGATGGATGTGGCTCAACCTCCAGTCGTTCCGCACCAGTTCTCCAGCCAGCCATTCCAGCAGGTCGGCGTGCAGTGGCGGATCGGTCTGCGCGCCGAAGTCGTCCACGCTGGCTACCAGGCCGACGCCGAAGTACTGGTGCCAGATGCGATTTACAATTACGCGCGCCAACAACCCGCCGCTGCCGTTGTTGACATCGGTCAGCCAGCGAGCCCACGCGGTGCGCGGCCCCGCCCCGCGTTGCAGGTCTTCGGCGGTCAGCCATTTCTGCCAGGCATCGGCGGTTTGCCAATCGGTGGCGGGATAGGTCAGAGCCGATAGAAATCCCGGCCCTACCGACTGGCCGGGACGTTCCAGCGATCCGCCGTGCAGGACTCGCGAGCTGTAGACTTCGCTGCCGGTGATCGACAGGACTTGGGGAGGCGCCCAGGGAAGATTCGATTTCAATGCCGTGATCTCGCGCGTGAGCCGAGCGTATTCCTCGGCGTGTTCCGGCAGAGGTTGCAGGTCCGGCGCGAAGTCCGACGCATCCGCCCGCAAACATCCGCCGCATCGCGCCAGCAGTTCCTGCTGCCGTTGGTTGTCCGGATCCATCGGTTGCCACAACAGCGCCTTTTCCTCTGAGGAAAAATCGAGTTTGGCAATCTTGTCCGCCTGAATCCGCCGCACCAGCAACTCGTACAACCGATCCTCCCGTTCCACCAACGGCGCGGCGATTTCAGCGTAGTCCCGGCCGTCGGGACCGGGGGCCAGGTAAGGTTCCACCCGCCATACGCTCTCCAAGATACTGACCCAGCGGTAGTACTCGACCGACGAGATCGGATCGTAGAAATGGTCGTGGCAACGGGCACAGCCTACGCTCAAGCCCAGCATGGCGATGCCGGTAGTCGAGATCATGTCGTGCAATTCATCGTAACGCTCGATGGGCTGCGGCATGAACGTGTTGTGCGGGGCTGCGGCCAGGAATCCCGTGGCACAGACGGCGGGTGCGTAATCGGGTTGCATTTCATCCCCGGCGATCTGCCATTGCACGAACACGTCGTAGGGCAGGTCGACGTTGAGCGCCCAGATCACGAAGTCGCGAAAGGGGTAGGCGTTCGGCCGCAGGTCGTCCAATTCGTATCCGTTGCTGTCGGCGTAGCGTGCCAGGTCGAGCCACATGCGGGCCCAGTGCTCCCCGTGCGCCGAGTCCGCTAGGTACCGCTCGACCAGCTCGGTCCATGCCGCCTCCCGCTGCTCGGGATCGGCCAGGCGGGGTACGAATGCTTCCACCGTCTGCGGCTCCGGTGGCAATCCCCGCAGGTCGTAGGACAAACGACGAATCAACGCACGGGGGTCGGCAGACGGACCGAGCTGCAAACCGGCCAGCGCCAACCGCCGCGCGATGAAGGCGTCTACGGGATGCGCCACACCGGATGCGTGGGGGACGGCAACGGGATGGAGCCGCTGGAAGGACCAGTGGCGATCCTTGGTGGGCGCCGGGTCTTGCAATTCGACGGGCGATCGATCCTCCAGCACGAGGTCCAGTCGTTCGGCCGCGCGGTGCAGGATCTCTTGCATCTGCTGCCGCAGGTGATCGTCGGAGGGATACAGCGGTTCCCTTGTGTCATCTTGGCGCGATGCATCGGATTGTAGGGACTGTGGGGGGGATGGGTCCGTCGCGGCGTCCAGAGGGAGTCCGCTTTCCCCTTCGCTCCCCGGCGCAAACGCAGGGCGTTTATCCCACACGACCACGCGCCGCGACACCCGGTTCACCTCGCACAGGATTCCTGTGGCGACCGCCAGCGACATGCCTAGTCCCAGTGCGAGTAGAACGATTGTGCGCATCGTAGGAAGATTTCGGGCGTGAGGTTACGTTGGCCAGCAAAGTTCGGCATTAGTAACTTAGGTCAAGATTTGCGGTTGGTGGAATGAGCTATGTTTGTCCGGTTTGAAACTCCTCGCGGCGCGGAGTCGGTTTGGATGCGCCGCGTCCTACTGCGGATACGGACGAACGAATGATGCGCCTGCAACTCGCTCCAAAGTGCCTGGCATCCATCGGATGGATCGCTTGCGTCGCGATGTGGTTGATCGCAGGCGTGACAGAGACGGCCGGGGGCGAGGGGGTCGCGTTGTCCTTTGACCGGGATGTTCGCCCCCTGCTGGCGCGCGCCTGTTTTTCATGCCATGGGCCGGACGCGGCCCAGCGCCAGACCGATTGGCGATTGGACTCGCGTCACGACCTATTCGATACGGAAGTCGCTGGCGGGAAATTGGTCGTTCCCGGATCGGCCGAAACCAGTCTGCTCTGGCAGAGAGTTGCATCGAAAGATGCGGAGCTGCAGATGCCACCACCCGATGCGCACCAGCAGCTTTCCGAACGCGAACGAAGTCTGATTCGAAGCTGGATCGATCAAGGAGCGGATTGGGACCGGCACTGGGCCCTGCGTCCCATTCGCCGGCCACCTGTGCCGCGCGTCCGCGATGCTGACTGGCCCCGCAATCCGATCGATGCCTTCGTCCTGGCCCGCTTGGAAGCGGAACACTTGGCGCCGTCAGCCCCTCCCGATCGCGCTACCTGGCTCCGCCGGGTCACCTTCGATCTGACCGGACTCCCGCCAACACCGGACGAAGTGGATGCGTTTCTCGCAGATGATCGACCGGGGGCGGTGCAGCGCGTGGTGGATCGCTTGTTGGCATCCCCTCGATACGGTGAACGATTTGCTACATGCTGGTTGGACTCGGCCCGCTATGCGGACACCAACGGGCATTTCATGGACAACGGGCGCGATATGTGGGCCTGGCGCGACTGGGTTGTCAAGGCATTGAATGATAATCTGCCGTTCGACCAGTTCAGCATACAGCAACTGGCTGGCGACCTGCTGCCCAACGCTTCGCGATCACAAATAGTTGCATCTGGTTTCCATCGCAACCACGGTTTGAATTTTGAGGCCGGTGCACTGGAGGAAGAATGCCGCATCGGCTACGTGATGGACCGAACCAATACCACCGCCGCCGTGTGGTTGGGATTGACATTGCAGTGCGCGCAATGCCACGACCATCCCTACGATCCGATCACGCAGCGGGAGTATTATCAGTTTCTGGCATACTTCAACAACATCGACGAGGACGGCGTGGCGGGGCATTGGGGCAATGCCGAACCGTTGCTGCCTCTGCCGACCGAGCACCAGGAGCGAGAGCTTGCCGCCTTGCGGCAAGAACAGCACCGCTTGCGTCAACGCTTGGACGCTGACGTCGACTCGATGGCGGACGATAGCGATGCAAACTCCGTCGAAGGCCTGCCCTCGATGGTCGCCAGCCTGGAGGTATCCCCCGTCGTACACTGTTCGTTTGCCGACGCCCCTACCTACGCTCCGTACAACGCCTGTGGTGAACCTATCTCGGTCGACGGACGCGCCCATTGGGCTGACGGGCGCGTGGGCCAGGCGCTCGTGTTGTTGGGGCAGACCACCATCGATTGCGGGTATGCCCTGGCGGTGACCGACAGGGACGCTTTTTCCTGTAGCGGTTGGTTTCTGTTGCCGGAGGACCCCGCAGGCTTGCTCTTCTCGCAATGGGACAGCGACCAGCAATGCGGTTGGCAGGCGCGGTTCGGTGCCGGGGAGCTCACAGTGAGAATCGCCGATCCGGCCGGTGGAGAGATTCAGCATCGATTGGCCAGCCCCGCGCCGGGACGGTGGATCCATATTGCAATCTGTTACGACGGATCCGGTCGG
This sequence comes from Planctomycetota bacterium, assembly GCA_003695565.1. Lineage (GTDB taxonomy): Bacteria > Planctomycetota > Planctomycetia > Pirellulales > Pirellulaceae > Aureliella. Next base: position 4,978 of record RFIQ01000171.1, read on the forward strand.
GCCTCCGGGCTGAATGTCTACTACGATGGGCAGCGGGTCGAATCCCATGTTGCGGCCGACTCACTGCAGGAAGCGTTCGCCGCGGATGAAGTATTGCGCGTGGGAGGCGGGGAATCGGAGGAGCGGTGGGTCGGGATGATCGATTCGCTCACCCTGTTCGCCGATGGCCTCACTGCGGATCAAGTCCAGTTGTTGGCCAGCACGGCCATGTGGCAGGAGGATCTTTCGGCGATCGATGATGCGGAGCGGGCCATCGACGTCACCCGATGGGCTGCGCTGGTCTGCCGTAGCGAATTTGCCAGTGAGTTGTGGGATGCATGGTCGCGGATGGAACTGCGCAGGCAAATAGTTGAAAACGAGGTGGGCACGGTAATGGTGATGCGGGAACGCCACGACCGCAGGCCGACGTATGTTCTCAGCCGCGGGTCCTACGAGCACCCGCAGGAGGAAGTGCAGCCCAGAACTCCGTCGCTGCTCCCCCCCTTGGCCACTGCACCGCGCGGCGATCGACTGGAACTCGCTCAGTGGCTGTTCCAGGCCGACCATCCCCTCACCGCGCGGGTGGCGGCAAACCGGGCTTGGCAAGCCTTCTTCGGTGAGGGGCTGGTCCGCACACCCGGCGATTTTGGTGCCCAAGGCGAACGACCGACGCATCCGGAATTGTTGGATTGGTTGGCCGTCGAATTGATAGAGAGCGGGTGGGATCTCAAAGCGCTGCACCGATTGATCGTCACCTCGGCCACGTACCGGCAATCCTCGGGCTTCGGTCAGCCCGGTCGCCAGCGGGATCCCGATCTGCGGTTGCTATGGCGGATGCCTCGCCGGCGATTGGAGGCGGAGATGGTGCGGGATGCAGCCCTGGCCTACAGCGGATTACTGTGTGCAGAGATCGGCGGACAGGGCGTTTATCCCTATCAACCGCCTGGGTTGTGGAAGGAAAACTCGTTTCGCGACACCTACACGGCGCAGGAGTATGTGCCCAGTCAAGGGCCGGGACTGTACCGGAGGAGTTTGTACACATTCTGGAAACGAACCTGTCCACCTCCGGAAATGATGCTGTTCGATGCTCCATCGCGCGAGGTGTGTGCCCTCGAGCGTTGTGTGTCGCGGAGCCCGCTGCAAGCCCTGGTGACCCTCAACTCGATCACCCATGTGGAGGCGGCTCGTGGGCTGGCTTATCGGGTACTGCGCGCCAGGTCCCAGCCGGGGCAACGGCTCGACGAATTGTTTCGGATCGTCCTGAGCCGATCTCCTACGCCACTTGAGATAGAGGCCGTGACCGGACTGCTCGACCGCCAACTGCAGCGTTTCCGCCGTGAACCGCGTGCGGCTCGGAAACTGAACCGAGTCGGCCAGTGGTCTGTGCCTTTGCAGGTCGATGCGGCAGAGCTGGCTGCCTGGAGCGTCGTCGCAGCCACCGTGATGAATCTGGACGAGTCGTTGACCCGCAACTGAAACAGAGAATTAACGATGCCCAAACACGTTGTCGACCGCCGGGACGCATTGAAGTTGCTGGGGTTGTCGCTGGCCGCCGCCGGCGGGACCTGGATGACTTTCTATCCCGGGCCGCCGCGGCCGGAGATCGACCCTCCGGAGTTTCCGGTTGCCCACACGCGACCTCGAGTTGCCCGCCGCGTGATCTACCTGTACCAGGCGGGTGGTCCCAGCCAACTCGACATGTTCGACTATCGCCCGGCCCTGAAGAAATGGCACGGTCGGCCGCTCCCCGACAGCGTGCGGGGGGGCCAGCGTCTGACCGACCAAACGGCTGACCAGGCTGAGTTCCCGATCGCCGCCTCCCCCTTCCGCTTTCGCCAGCACGGCCAGAGCGGCGCGTGGCTGAGCGAACTCCTGCCTCACACGGGCCGCATCGCCGATGATTTGTGCTTGATTAAATCGATGCACACTGAGGCTATCAATCACGAGCAGGGAGCCTCCCTGCTGTTGACCGGACACCAGCGGGCTGGGTTTCCCAGCATCGGGGCGTGGATACGATACGGGCTCGGCACTCCGCGTCCTTCCCTGCCCGGATCGGTGGTGATGATTTCGCATGGGACTGCCCTGGGAGTCGGTGGTCAACCCGTGCTGGATAGGTACTGGGATTGTGGATTCCTGCCGGGAGAATTCCGTCCGGTGAAGTTTCGTTCGCAGGGATCACCCGTCCTGTTCCTGGACAATCCACGTGGCATCGATGCCGCGACTCGGGCTGACATGCTAGGCACGATTGCCGAATTGAATGCCCTGCAGCATCGCTCGTACCAGGATCCGACGATTCTGGAGCGGACCGAGGAATATCGGTTGGCGCTGGAGATGCAATCGACCATCCCCGAACTGGTCGATCTGGGGGACGAGCCTTCGCATGTGATGGAGATGTACGGACCCGATGTGCACCGAGCTGGATCCTATGCTCGCAACTGTTTGTTGGCGCGTCGGATGGCCGAGCGAGGAGTACGCTTCATCCAATTGTGCCATCGGGGGTGGGATGCCCATAGCGGCATCAACGACGAAGTCCCCATGCAGTGCCAGGACGTCGATCAGCCCTCCGCGGCGCTGGTGGAGGATCTTCGGCAGCGCGGTATGCTGGATGATACGCTGATTGTATTCGCTTCGGAATTTGGGCGGACGGTGTACTCTCAAGGCGATCTGTCGAGTCCCGATTATGGCCGCGATCACCATCCACGCTGCTTCACGGTTTGGATGACCGGCGGCCCGGTTCGCCGTGGAGTGACCTATGGTGAGACTGACGAGCTGGGATACAACGCCGTCGAGAATCCGGTCCACATCCACGATTTCAACGCCACCATCCTGGCGGCGCTGGGGCTCGATCACCAGCATCTGACCTTTCGCTACGACGGCCGCGACCAGCGGTTGACCGATGTCGGCGGGACCGTGATTCGCGATGTACTCGACCTGGAGGCACTGACGCCATCCGAGGGATCGCATCCCCACCTCCACGTCTGATCCTCGGGTCGCGGTTCGGCGGGGCAACGGCATCGGTTCACGACGGGTGATTCTGCAGCCATCGCTGTGCCCAGCTCAGGAGCCTGCCATACATCCAGGGCCCCAGCATCATCGGTTCGGATCGCAGGTAAGCCGCGCCGCGCTGGCCGACACGCCAGCGGCCGGCAGCGGGGCCTTCAGCAGTGGCCCGCATCGTCACTTGAGGAGTGATCAGCTCCCACTCGGCGGCCTTGTTGTCCGGTGCATCGACCGAGGTGGAGCGGGGCATGTCAGCCGAGATCTTTCGCACGGGCAATGCACCTCCGTAGGGAACTAGCAGAGCCGGCGACACGGGTGTGGTATTCGCCGATGCATCGATTTGTGTAAGCCGAGCAGTGCAACGCCCGTGGGGGCCGATCGCCACCGCGATCGGATCGCCGGAAGTCGGAGCGTCCACGGGGAGCTGCGTAGTATCGACGCTGATCAACACCTCCTTGCGATCAAGCGGGTCGATCAGAGCGACCAGATCACCGGCTGGCAGCCAGGCTCCCAGGCGTTGCTCCAACCGATCCGCGACGATCTGTCCGTCCATGGGGGCCACCAGCGTCAAATCGCGCAGGCGCTGGAGCGTGTCGTCCAGCCTGGTTTGCGTCGCCGCGGCTTGCTGCCACGCAACCTGGGCGGCAGCCGAATCACCTTGGCTGACGGCGATGCGCGCGGCACACAATTGTTCTTGCAGACGTGATTCCAGTTCGGCTCGACGAAACTCCAGGGTGGTATTGCTCAGGCACAGAAGCGGTTGCCCCGCGCGTACGAATTGGCCATCTTGCACCAGGATTCGGTCGACCCAGCCAGCGGTGCGCGCCCGTATTTGCGATTGCGGCAGCGCTGCTACCACGCATGGGCACGCACCGGTTCGCGGCGCAGGGACGCACCACCACATCAACGCAACGCCGACGCAAGCCACCGATACCAGCATCGCACAGCGCAGCAGCCCGGCAGGCCGGCGCAGGTAGACCTCGCCGAGGGTACGCACCAGGCGCGTACCCATCGCGGCCAATCCGACCGTCAGCAAGGCAACGATCAGAACCATGCCCGTAGCCCTGGCGATCCAGTAGGTGCTCCAAACAATGCCGGTGAGAACGATGCATCGCCAAACCAGGCAGGCGATTCCGTAGGCCCATAGCAGGCGGCTTCCCGAAGTTCCCGACCGAGCGAACTGTGGTCGGATTCCGAACGCCATGCGCATAGCGCTTTCCCGGACCGCCGCTATCCCGCGATGATACAGGTTGGGGATTCCCAGCAGATCCGACAGCACGTAGTATCCGTCGAATCGCATCAGCGGATTCCCGTTGAACAGCAGAGTGCCAAACGTTGAAATGGCAGCCAGTCCCACTAGGTAATGTCGCCCTTCGGTCGA
>RFIQ01000172.1 GCA_003695565.1 Planctomycetota bacterium
ACGTGGAACAATGTGTTGCGTGGGTGACGGAAGACGAATCCGGGCACCGGTTGCTGGTCGCCTACGCCCGATTGGCCAGCCGCAGCGTCGATGGGACGCTGTTGCGGGAGTTTCTCAAGCAGAAGCTACCGGCCTACATGGTTCCGGGGCTGGTCGAAATCGTCGATGCATTTCCGTTGACACCCAACGGGAAAATTGATCGACAGCGGCTGCCGCGTCCGGTTGCTCGGGCGGCGTCACCCGCGGTAAAGGATCGACCAGCAACCGATACTCAGCGATTCCTGGCCGAGACGTTTGGAGAGGTGCTGGGCGTTCCGGAGCCTGGCATGCATGATGATTTCTTCGCGTTGGGAGGTCATTCGCTATCGGCCACCCGCATCATCGGGCGTTTGAGCCGGCGGTTCCCGCTGGAGTTGACGATTGCTGACATTTTCGAATTCTCGACCATCGCGGAGTTGGCGGCACACATCGATGCACAATTGCATCCCCAGCCGCATCGCGAGGAGTCGATACCTCGCGCCACACGCGCAGTCCGCCACGTCCGTTTTGAATCCCAGGAGGATGTACCGTAGGCACGATGCGGCGAGGTCGAATTACCTGGCCAGGCGAAGGCGTTCGGGTTTTGCACACGACTGCACTGAGATTCCATGACACAGCAACTGGTACAATCGGCTATCGATTCGGAGGACGCGTACGAACGCGTATTCGTGCTGCCAGCCAGTTTTGCGCAGCAACGAATGTGGTTTCTGAATGAGTTGTGGCCGGATGCGGGCGTTTACAATGTCCCGTTGGTGCTGCGGCTTGACGGGCCTCTAGACCTGGACCGACTGCAAGCATCGCTCGACGCTTTGATCCTGCGGCACGAAAGCCTGCGCACGAACTTGCGGTGGGACGAGAGCGGCGTCGTACAGTTGATACGTTCTCCGCGTCCCTGCCGCATCGAGCGGATCGAGTTCGCCGACCACGCACCCGAGGCCAGGCGGCGGGAGTTGGCATTAAGGGAAGCCGAGCGGTTTGTGCAACGCCCCTTTCGCCTCGCTTCGGATGCACCCTTGCGCGTTCAGTTGATTCGATGCGGGCCCCAGGAGTGGGTGCTGGCGTTGGTCATGCATCATGCCTTTTGCGACGAGTGGTCTTGGAGCTTGTTGCTGCGGGAATTCGCTCATTTGATGGGGCCGGGGCAGTGGCAGGAGCGGTTCGGTTCTCTGCCCCCCACGCATCTGCAGTATGGCGATTACGCGGTATGGCAGCGGGATATGTTCGAAACGGGTCGGCTGCAAGCAGATCTGCAGTACTGGCAGCGTGTGTTTGCAACGCCCCCCGAACTGCTAGCCCTTCCCACCGACCGGCCGCGGCCTTCCGTGCAGTCGTTCGCCGGCGATCACTGCAGTTTCGAAATCGATGCAGCCACCACTGCGGGGCTGCGCGCCGTTGGCGGCCAGATGCGTTCGACGTTGTTTGTTGTCCTGCAGGCGGCCTATGCGATCCTGCTGCATCGCTACACCGGGCAGTCGGATTTGACCATTGGATGCCCGGTATCTGGGCGAAATCGTCCCGAGTTGGAAACAGTAGTCGGTCTGTTCCTCAACACGCTGCCGATTCGCATCCATCCCCACTCCGACATGCTGGTCCATCAACTGATCACGCATGTCCGGTCGGTTTCACTCGATGCGCACGCCCACGCGGAGTTGCCGTTCGATCGGTTGGTGGAGGAGCTGGCAGTTGCCCGCGATGCCAGCCGTTCACCCCTCTTTCAAACCGTGATGACGTTCCAGGCGGAACCGGCCTTGCCACCTCAGATTCCAGGAATGAACGTCGAGTTCGCCGACGTATCCCGTGGCATCGCAAGATTCGATATTGCGTTGTACATCGAGGATCGAGGCGAGCGGCTGATGGGGGAATTCGAGTACAACACGGCGTTGTTCGATCGACCCACGATCGAGCGATTGATGCGACATTTCCAAAGTCTGCTGGCTGGGCTTCCTTTGCACCTTGATGCGCCCATCGGTCATCTGCCGTTGTTGACGCCCAAAGAAATGGCATTCGAGCTCCACGAGTGCAATTCCACCACCCTCCCGTGGCCAGATGATGATTTGTCGCAACTGTTTCGGCAGCATGCGAAAGAGCGGGCGGCAGCAGGGGCTGTCAGCGATCGTGACGGTCCATGGACGTACCGGGATCTGTTTCACCACGTGGAGCTTGCACGGCAACGCTTGCAACGCGCCGGAGTAGGGGCCAGTGATCGAGTGGCGGTCCAGCTCGGTCGGCGCAAGGAAACCGTGGCGTGGCTGTTGGCCGTATGGGAGCTCGGCGCGGCCTTTGTTCCGATCGATCCGGCGTTTCCCGCCGCCCGTCGCGAGTATATCCTGCGGCACTCCCGACCGCAGTTCCTTCTTCTCGACACGGCTTCTCCGCACCCCGGTTTTGAGTTCTCTGGTACCTGTCTGTGCATCGGAGCCGATTCCGGCGACGTCGAATCATCCACGTGCGAGCTCAGTCGCGGGTCAGAGCGACTGGAGGGGCGCGACGCGACTTGGTACGACCAGGAACTGCCGGCGTATATCCTGTATACCTCCGGCTCCACCGGTCAACCCAAGGGTGTGGTCATACCGCGCCGCGCGGTAAAGAACTTCCTGCTGTCGATGCAGCGGTGTCCGGGTTACGAACAATCCGATTGTCTACTGGCAATCACTACTTTTTCGTTCGATATCTCGATCTTGGAGTTGTTCTTGCCGCTGGCGTGCGGTGGGCGGTTTTATCTGGCTGACCGATCGGACGGCATGGATGGGCACCGCCTGGCGCAACTGATAGAAACCGTCGATGCCACTTGCCTGCAGGCCACGCCGTCCACCTGGCAACTGCTGCTGGAATCGGGGTGGGCGGGAAAGGCGGATTTGAAAATGCTGTGCGGCGGCGAAGCGCTCTCAGCCGAGTTGGCGCGACAGTTGCTTCATCGTGGCGGTGAACTGTGGAATATGTACGGCCCTACCGAGACGACGGTCTGGTCTTCGGTGCAGCGCATTACCGAGCAGGAACTGGATCGAATCACGATTGGACGCCCCATCGCCAACACGCAAATGTACGTTTTGAACGACGCGCAACAACCGCAACCGGTGGGAGTTCCAGGAAACCTGTTCATCGCTGGCGCTGGCGTAGGTCTCGGTTATTTCGGCAACCCGGAGGAAACGGCCCAGCGTTTTCGGGAGAACCCGTTTTTGCGCGGCACAACGATGTATGACACAGGCGATACCGCGGTGCGTCATCCGGATGGGCGTCTGGAGTACGTGGGACGCCGCGATGGCCAGGTCAAACTGCGGGGATACCGAATCGAGACCGGTGAGATCGAATCGGCGCTGGAAGCGATGGAGGCGGTTCGTCAGGCCGTAGTGGTCGTGCGTGCTCCGCGAGGTACAGGCGGGAGTTCATCCGACGCGCGGTTGGTGGCGTACGTGCGATGGGAGGACGCCACCCGGCCAATCAGCCCGACAGAGCTGCGCCGTCGCCTGGCCGAGCGACTGCCGGACTACATGCTGCCAGCCCAATTCGTGACGCTGGAGGCGTTCCCGCAGACGGCCAACCGCAAGGTGGATCGGGGGGCGTTGCCCGAGCCCGGTACCGACATCCTGGCTGGTGAGGCAGCCGGTCGGCCGCCGAGCACGCCCAGGGAACGGCAACTGGCCGGAATTTGGGGAGAAGTGTTGGGCATGGCCGATGTCCCGGTCGATCGTGATTTCTTCGAACTGGGAGGCAATTCTCTGGCGGCCGCGCGTATGATGAATCGAGTCGCCAACCAGTTGGGTCGACGATTGCCGCTGGCCCTGCTGCTGTCCGCCTCGACGATCGAACAGTTGGCATCCCGCTTGAGCCAGGAAGGGTGGGTGCCGGAGTGGCAGTTGTTGGTCCCGCTGCGAGAATCGGGGACCAGGCAGCCGCTGTTTTGCGTTCATGCTGCCGGTGGAAACGTGCTGCTGTACCGCGAGCTCGTTCGAGCCATGGACCCGCAACGCCCCGTGTTTGGGATACAATCCGATGCGCTAGAGGGGGATTCGCCGCGAGCCAAGACGGTCGAGGAAATGGCGCGTCAGTACATTGCCGCGATCAAGCAAATGCAGCCCACGGGCCCTTATCATTTGTGCGGATATTGTTTAGGAGGCACCATCGCATACGAGATGGCTCAGCAGTTGTGCGCATCGGGAGACCGGGTCGGCAGCATCTTGTTGTTCGACACGCATGCCCGCTGGCAACGCTTGCCGTTGTGGGCGGAACTGTACACGCTGTACCAGAAAATTGCATTTCATGCCGGCAACCTGCTGTTGTCGGGCCCGCGAGGCATGCTGGGGTTTCTGCGAGAGAAAGCGTTGGAGGCCCGACGACGCATCAACCGTCGGTTGGCCGTTACCCGCTCCCACATCGCCTACCGGCTGGGAAGGCAATCGCATCCCCCCATACGCTTGTTGGAGAAGTACTACGACGATGCCACGGAGAATTACAGGCCCCTGCCCTACCCCGGCAAAGTCATCGTGTTCAAGCCCCGCGCGCCCTATGTCGGTTACACCGATCCCAGCATGGGGTGGGGCGATCTGGTAGCCGATCTGGAAATCGTGCCGTTGGATGTATTTCCGGCCGGGATGCTGATGCCCCCGTTCGTCCAACAACTGGCTCAAGAAGTTGATCGTCGGCTGGAGGACGAGGGATAAGAGCAGCGGGCAGGATGGCTGGGGCGGCCAGTTGGGCGGTCCACCCCACGGTGCGGCCTGGGCCGGCCAATGGTCAGTGGTGCGGCTACCGCAAGGTCCCTACCGCATGAACGCCTTGTCCCTGGATGGCGATGTACTTGCTACCGGAGTGCAGTGCAGCATACGATTCTGATCCGCCACCAGGCCAATGGATCGTCAGCGTCAGGGGACCAGAGTCGCGAGGGACGGCGAAAGTCAACTGCCGCTCGTTGGCTGCTTGGTACCCACCGCCGGCGACCAACTGCTGCGTCTGGCGATAGTCGCCCGACTCCAAGGTGGCGATGGCGGTGAATGCATTGCGATCGCAATCGACTCCTACTAGTTCGATGCGCACGGGAATTCGGTTGGCGGGAGTCTGGTTCTCGACGATCGCCACGGGGTTTTCCAAGTCCTGGGCGATCAAGTCTTCATCGCCGTCTCCATCGGCATCGAGTTTGGCCAGCGCGCGTCCCAGACGGCGGGAGGCAAAGAAATCTCCGGCCTGCGGACCGTCCACCAGGTCGAAGCGTCCACCACCGCGCCCCAGGAACAACTGGGGTGGCATCGCTTCGGGCACGTTCATGTGCGTGTGATCATCCACGTGGCCATTGAGGACGACCAGATCGGCGATTCCGTCAAGCTGTACGTCGATGAACTGCGTTCCGAAACCGAGCATCGGCTTGGTCGCTGCCGCCGTCCCGCTGACGGCCGTGACATCCTCGAAACCGAAGGATGTCTGTTGGTACAGGGTGTTGTATTCCAGGTAAAAATTCGTCACATACAGATCCAAAGCGCCGTCATCGTTGACGTCCGCAGTGGCGATTCCCATGCAAGCCTGGGCATTGCCATCAGCGTCATAAGCCAACCCGCGCACGATGGCTTCGTCTTCCAACGTCCAACCGTCCGCCGTCTGCACGACCACGCCGAACAGATTGGCTTGCTGATCGACCGACACGAACACCGAGGGGACACGATTTCCTTGCAGGGCAAACGCGACGCATCCCAGTCCATTTCCGACCATGGAAGGCATGTCGATGCGCCGATATTGCCCTCCATCTCCCGTCCACAAGCGGTCGGGTGTCGGTTGAAACACCAACGGCGAGCAGCTACGAGCTTTGTTTCCAACGGGGCACAGACGAGTAAAGACGTCCTCCCCGCTCACGTAGTTGGCGTCATAGATTTCCACGTTGCCGTCCAGATCCAGGTCGACCATCAGGGCGCTGCTCGTCCACACGTCCTCGGACGGCAGCAAAGGATCTGCAGGTAGAAACGTACCATCGCCGCAGTTCAACCAGAGTCGATTGCGACCGATATTGCAAACATAAACATCATCCAGTCCATCATTGTTGGCATCGGCCACGGCGATTCCTTGTCCGAACATCCCTTCGGAAATTCGCGCTGCTTCCGTGGCCGCGGTCCAGCGGGGTTGGTCGACCGGCAAGTGCCGATACAGTTGATCCG
>RFIQ01000173.1 GCA_003695565.1 Planctomycetota bacterium
CTTTACCTGTCGTTGCTGGGTCCGCAAGGATTGCGGGAAACCGCTTTCCATTGTGCTTGGAAAACGCAGCACCTCGCAGAGCAGATATCTGCCTCGGAGCGGTTCGAAGTCGCCTTCGCTGCGCCGGCCTGGCGGGAGATCGCGGTGCGGGATCGCCAAAAAGATGTATCGGGCCTGCTGGCGGCTGCTCGGGCTGCCGGGTTTCAGGCCGGGTTGCCGCTGGGGCGCTGGTATCCAGGCCTGGCGGATTGTCTGTTGATTGCGGTTACCGAAAAGCGGACCCGGGACGAAATCGATCGCCTCGTTCATGCTTTGGAACACGCCGCTCAGGTTGAGGAAACTGCCCATGCGTAACCGTCAAGCCACGCGTCTGATCTTCGAACTCAGTCGCCCTGGGCGCCGCGCCCATCGATTGCCTCCGTCGGATGTTCCCCAGTTCGAATTGTCCGACATCTACCCGCCCGGGGCTTTGAATGCCCAGCCCCCCGCGTTGCCCGAGGTGGCTGAGCCGGATGTCGTGCGGCACTTTACCAACCTGTCCACTCTGAACATGTCCGTCGATACGCACTTCTACCCGTTGGGGTCGTGCACCATGAAGTACAACCCCAAGCGCAATGAGAATGCGGCTGGGTTGCCGGGGGTTGTTGACTTGCATCCGTGGCAAGACGATAGCACGGTCCAAGGCATGCTGGAGCTGCTGTTCGAGTTGCAAGGGTACCTGGCGGAGATCGCAGGGTTGCCCGCTGTGTCGCTGCAGCCGGCGGCCGGCGCGCACGGCGAACTGACTGCCCTGATGGTGGCGGCAGCGTATTTCCGGGATGCCGGACAGGCGGAGCGCACTACCGTCCTGGTTCCCGATTCCGCTCATGGCACCAATCCCGCCAGCGCCCGTATGGCAGGGTTTCGCACCGTTACCATCGCCTCGCGTGCCGACGGCACCGTCGATCTGGACCAGTTGAAATCCCGGGTCGATCACACCACGGCCGTATTCATGATTACCAACCCGAACACCCTGGGCAAGTTCGATGCGCAGATGGAGCAGATCGCCGAGGTCGTCCATGCCGCCGGAGGCTTGATCTATCTGGACGGAGCGAACATGAATGCGATCCTGGGCATCGCGCGTCCAGGAGATTTCGGCGCGGACATGATGCACTTTAATCCCCACAAGACGTTCAGCGGGCCGCATGGTGGTGGCGGTCCGGGAGCCGGGCCGATTTGCGTCCGCGACTTCCTGGAGCCCTATCTGCCGATTCCCCGCATCGTGCGCACCGCTACGGGATATCGGTTGCAAGAGAATGAACCGAAATCGATTGGACGGGTGCGGAGTTTTCTGGGCAACATCGGTGTTCTGGTTCGCGCGTACTGTTACATACGAACCTACGGAGGCGATGGCCTGCCCGAGGTAAGCCGGCATGCTGTGCTGAACGCCAACTATCTGCTGGCCCGGTTGCGCCGGCACTTGCCGGTCCCGCACGGCGACCGTTGCATGCATGAGTTCGTTGCCTCGGCTGCGCAGGTCAAGAAAGCGCGTGGGATTACGGCCATGGACATCGCCAAACGTCTGTTGGATTACGGCTTTCACGCCCCCACGGTCTACTTCCCGTTGACGGTCCCCGAAGCCATGATGATCGAGCCGACGGAGACCGAGAGCCGTGAAACGCTCGATGCATTTGTCGATGCCATCGAACAAATCCTTCAGGAACCCGCCGAAACGCTGCGCGCGGCCCCCCTGTCCACCGTCATTCGCCGGCCCGACGAAGTGCGGGCTGCAAGGCAACCGATCGTCAAATGGACGCCAAGTACCTGATCGACCGCCCGCGCCCGGGCGCCGAAAACATGGCCCTCGATCAACACATGTTGGAACTGGCCGTCCAGCATGAGAGCATCTATTTGCGCGTTTACCAATGGAGTGCGCCGACGGTTTCCTTGGGCTACTTTCAGAAATACAGCGAATTGCTGGCCAACGATGCGCTGCGGTCCCTGGCGGCAGTCCGCCGTGCAACAGGAGGAGGGGCGATCGTGCATCACTACGATTGGACCTACGCCATCGCCATCCCCGATCGCGTTTGGCATGACGCACTCGGGGCCAATCAGGCGGTTTACGAACTGGTGCATGACCAAATCGTGCGAATGTTGGTGCAAATGGGCGTACCGGCGGTGAAGTGGCAGTCCACCGCGAATGTCGATTCGTCTTCCGCTGCATCCATTGCCAGCGAGAATGGTGGCCAGGCGTGCGGAGCGGCCGTTGATGATGTGGCAGCCGGTCGAGCGGATACGCGAGCGGATTGCCAGTCAGTCTGCCCGTTTCTCTGCTTCTTGCGCCGCAGCCCTGGCGATATCGTGCACGGTTCAGCGAAGTTGATGGGAAGTGCCCAACGGCGAATTCGCGGCGGTCTCTTGCAGCACGGCAGTCTGTTGTTGCGCCGCAGCCCGTTTGCCCGTGAATTGGCAGGAGTGTGGGATCTGCGTCCAGGGAGACACACGGGGCACGCTGCTGGCGACCTTCGTCGGGGCGGCTGTGATTCGCCTCCCACCGAATCGGCTTGGGAAAGATGGGCGGCTTCCATTGGTCCGGCGATGGTCCAGGCCATTTGCACCGGTACCGCGCGGGCACTGAACGTCAACTGGCAACCCCTGAATGATCCCCTGCCATGTTCGCCCGAACTGGTACAACGATTCGAATCCGCCTGTTGGAACGAGAAACGATGACCGGGCGCCGTGCACGCAAAGAGCGTGCAAAGACTTGCCCCCTCCTTCTGGAAGGGGATTTCCTCCGGAGGGGCTGGGAGTAGATGGTTGTTATGCCCAATCCGCAACAACGCAAACAGAATGGCGCATTATGCCCTGACAATGGAACATTTTCCTTCGTTGTGGGGTTGTCAGGACCGATAGTTGCGACCGATAATACATATAGAGC